>NZ_JBEYXZ010000002.1:0-71448 GCF_040645305.1 Streptomyces sp. NPDC046831
TCCTCCATCTCCTCCGGCCCACGACTGCGGAACCGCGCCGCCGCGAACCGCACCAGCGACATGTTCATCTCGATCAGCGTGTTCCGCGCGTACTGATACTCCGGCGTGCCCTCCTCCAGCACCGCCAGCTGATCGAAGAACACCCGGCTCAGCTCCCGCGCGTCCCGCGGAGCCACCTTCGAGGGATCGGCGACCTCCGGCAACCGCGCCGTGCTCGTGTCGATCTTCGCCGTCGCCGTCGCCGTCATGTTCGTCCTCCCTGGTGACCGGCCCTGTGCCTGACCACGTTGGGCTGCGTCTACCCCGCCATCCGGGTGACACACCTGCCGATCTCCGGCGGGCCTGCGCGACCCGGGCGCGAGGGGAGGGTCACACGACTGGATCGGCGGCGCCCGGAAGTGTGAAGATGTCCCGATGAATTGGCCTTCTGAAGCGACTGTGCAGGTCAGAAAGCATGAGCGTATCTTCGAGATCTCGGTGCGCGGCGATGTCGACTATGCCGAGACCGACCTGCTCGAGGCGGCCTGGGCCGAAGCCGACGAAGCGGGCACGTCCGCGACGGTCGTGGACCTGTCCGGCGTGACGTTCGGCGACAGCGGTCTGCTCAACGCCCTGATCGCCGCTCGGCAGCGCCACCTGGCGAGCGGCCGTTCCCTGATACTTCTCGGTCCCCTGCAGGAGTCCATCGTGCGGCTGCTGCGGCTGACGGGGACCTTCGAGCACTTCACGATCACCGATTCGCGCTCCGCGGCACTGGAAGCCGACGCCGGCTGAACCGCGGACGCCCGCAACCGGCGGCGTGCGGCCGCCGTCCCCATGAGTGAGGCGACAGCGGGTAACCGACAGGAGAGCGAGGACACGGCCCGTAGTCACAGAAACAGCAAGGACCCCTCTCACACGCAAAGGCACTGAGCATGGCCCATCCGCTTAGGAAGCAGGCGGCGGCCGAGCGGCCTCCCGGCTCGACTCCCACCCTGCACTACAGCGCCACCTGGGACATCGACGCCCTGCGCATCGCGGAAGCGCGGGACGCGGTGCAGGCATTCCTGCTCCAGGCCGGCCTCACCGGCGATCGGCGCGTCACCCAGGACGCCCAGCTGATAGTGAGCGAACTCGTCACCAACACCATCCGGCACGCTCCCGGCCCCAGCGGGCTGCAGCTGCGGCTCACGCCCGGCGACCGCACCCTGAGCATCACGGTCTGGGACACCTCCCCCGAGCTGCCCCGCGTGCAGGCGCCCGAGCCACGGCGCGTCGGCGGCCACGGGCTGCACCTGGTCAACACGCTCAGCGACCGGCTGGAAGCCGCTCCCCTCGACGGCGGCAAGCGGGTCACGGCCACGCTCAGCCTGGACCGCTGAGTGCCCGCGCGCATCGGCGGCGCGCCCCTCTTCTTCTCATTCCTTTCCTCTTTCTCCCGCCTCACCGCCAGCACCGAGCCGACGGTCGCGGTCGTCCTGTGCGGGGCACGGGCACCCCGCCGGCACACCGGCGGGCCTACGGACGAGACGGTCCGGCCGGCCGCCGCCGTATCGACCGTCCCTCCTTCAGCAGGCCGCCTTCAGCAGGAGGCTCTCAGCAGGCCGCCCTCACCGGCTGGTTCTCGGCACCCTGCGCGGCGGCGCGGTGGTTCTCGTGTTCCATCCGTGCCGTCTCCAGCAGCCGTCGCCAAGAGGTGACGGTCGGCCGACGGCGCAGCAGGGCCCGGCGCTCGCGTTCGGTCATGCCGCCCCAGACACCGTGCTCGATCCGGTGGTCCAGGGCGTAGGCCAGGCACTCGGTACGGACCGGACAGCCGGTGCACACGACTTTGGCCCGGTGCTGCGCCGCTCCCTCGACGAACAGGTCGTCCGGATTGCCCACCCGGCATGTCCCGCGCTCGGCCCAGTCGGTCTCCACTCTCACTCCGCTCACGTCCTCTCCCCTGTTCCGGCCCGCAGGAGCCGTTGCTTCATGCGACCGGCATGTGACGGTACGTCCGCACCGCGCGTCCCGGTACCATGCGTCCCGCTTCCACCACACCTTCGGGTGACCGGCCTTGTGCCACGACCCGCCGCGCGCTATTGCGCAGCCGGTCTGTCCGGTCGTCCTCCGCGCCGCGCGGCTCGCCGGCCCGTGGCTCATCCCGGGCGTCGGGGGCCGGCGCGGCGCGGTCGCCAGTCGTCCCGGCGCCGGGTCCGCGCGCCCTCGTGGATCCCCGCGTCCCGGGCGGCGCGGAAGGCGGCCAGTGCGCGCTGCTCGGCCGCGGCGTCCGCAGGCCCGGCTCGCAGCGCGCGGCTCAGTGCCGTGCTCACACCGGTGACTGCGGGGGCCGCCGGGCCGGTCCCGGGTGCGCGTCCGGGCGTGTTCGGGCGCGAGTGGGCGGCTCCGGTGCCGTCGCTGTGTCCGTCGCCCATGTTCCTGTCCGTCCCTGCACCATCACTGTCAACTACAGTGACGTTTCTGACGCGTCAGATACTCAATGCGACCGCCGACGGCTGTGGTTCCGCTGTCCCGGCCGGTCCGCCGGACCTAGTCATCCCGTTGACGCACCGCCACATCCGGCCCCACGCCGCGGACTCGGGTGCCCGCGGCGACGTCGGCACCGGTGCTCGCGGCGAAAGCCCGGCCGGGGGCGCGTGCGTACGGCTGCCGGCATCAGGGGCGGTGGTCGCCTTGGCCGTCCGCGGTCCGGTGGGGACCTCCCTGACGGCGTGCGGTGCCACCGGGACGGAGCCACGTCACGGAGGTCAGGCGGAGGCCCGGCCGGGGCGGACTGCGCAGGCGGACGCGGACACGCAGGTGGCGCGGCCCCAGGACCGCGCCACCCGTCTTTCCCCATCCATCCGCTCGCTCCCGGTACCCGCTGCGCGCCGGCCCATGCACGGGCCCGTGCGGCCGGGCGGCGAAGCCGACCCCGACGGCGTACTCGAACGGTCCCGCTCCCGCTCCCGCTCCGAGCCGAGGCCCAGCGCGGCGTCGGGTGGTCCGTCCATGTCCGTCCCGGCGGACTCGTCCTCCGCCCAGGCCCGGAGCACACGGTGGGCGGAAGCGCCGTTCCGGCCGGGCAGGGCCGCGGGTCCCCCGCCGTCAGGGCACGTCCCCGCGCCAGTCGAAGCGGCGGCCGCCGTCGGCCCGCGGGCGGTACAGGGCCCGGCCGCCCGGACCGTAGCGTCCTATCTCGGTGCGCAGCTCGACCCCGCCCCGCAGTTCCTCCTCGGACCGGTCCGTGACGTCGAGGAGCAGGCCGTCCAGGGGGCCGCCGACCAGCTCCGCGTACGACCGCCCGGGCCGTGGCCCCGCATCGTCGTGGTCGGCGCCGTAGACCCGGCCGCGCATGAACTCCAGCTCATCCATGCGGGCAGGATCGCAGGCGCCACTGACAGCGGGCCGGGACGGCCGCGACCGCATTCAGCGACGGCGCTGCTGAATGCCATGTGGAGGAACGGTTGGACTTCGGGGTCGGGCAGATGCAGGGTGGGCTTGTCCCCCGCTTTCCCGAAGCGGCCGCACCTCCTCGCACCACCCGGAGAAACGCCTGATGAGCTACGTCGCAGACCCCGAGCGCTACAACGGCACCATGCGCTACCGCCGCACCGGGCGCTCGGGGCTCGACCTTCCCGTCCTGTCGCTGGGCTACTGGCACAACTTCGGCGACGACCGGCCGTTCGAGACCCAGCGCGAGATCGCCCTGCGCGCCTTCGACCTGGGCATCACCCACCACGACCTCGCCAACAACTACGGCCCGCCCTACGGCGCCGCGGAGATCAACTTCGGGCGTCTGATGAAGCAGGACCTGGCGCCGTACCGGGACGAGCTGGTGATCTCCACCAAGGCCGGCTGGGACATGTGGCCGGGCCCCTACGGCCAGGGCGGCGGCTCGCGGAAGTACGTGCTCGCCTCGCTGGACCAGTCCCTGCGCCGGACGGGGCTGGACTACGTGGACATCTTCTACTCCCACCGGCTCGACGCGAGCACGCCGCTCGAGGAGACGATGGGCGCACTGGACACCGCCGTCCGTCAGGGCAAGGCCCTGTACGTCGGCATCTCCTCCTACGACGCCGAGCGGTCCCGCGAGGCGGCGGCCATCCTTCGCGACCTGGGCACCCCGCTGCTCATCCACCAGCCGTCGTACAGCATGCTCAACCGGTGGGTCGAGACCGAGGGCCTGCTCGACGCCGCCCAGGAGGAGGGTTTCGGGGTCATCGGCTTCACAGCGCTCGCCCAGGGCCTGCTGACCGGGCGTTACCTCGACGGCGTCCCCGAGGACTCGCGGGCGGCGCAGGGGAAGTCGTTCGACACCGGCTGGCTGTCCGACGCCATGCTCGGCAGGCTGCGGGCGCTGAACGACATCGCGGCCCGGCGCGGGCAGACCCTGGCCCAGATGGCCCTGGCCTGGGCGCTGCGCGACGAGCGCGTCACGTCGCTCGTCATCGGCGCCTCCCGCGTGGAGCAGCTGGAGCAGAACGTCGCCGCGCTGCAGAACCCGGACTTCACCGGCGAGGAGCTGGCCGAGATCGACAAGTACGCCACCGACGGCGACGTCGACCTGTGGCAGGCCGCCCGCACCGGAACCCTCGGCTGACCCCGCGCGGTCCCCGGGCGCGGCGGGACCGACCCGCCCGCCCGGCGCGCCGTGCTGCGCCGGGACGTGAACTCCCCCGCCCCGGCGGACCACCGCGCCGCTGCCCGCGCCGACGGCCTCCGCGCGCCGCCGAGTTCGGGCCGTGACCGCCCCAACTCCCCTGTCTGCACGGCGGGTCGGCTCCGACGTAGGATGATCCGAAAAAACGGCGCGAGCTGTTCACCGGTGCGACGGAGACTGCCATGACGACCGACACCCCTCACCCGCCGATCGACACCAGCAGGGCCCACCCCGCGCGGGTCTACGACTGGCTGCTGGGCGGCAAGGACAACTACCCGGTCGACGAGGCGGTCGGCGCCCAGTTGCCGCCGCAGGCGAAGGACGCGGCGCGGCAGAACCGGGAGTTCATGCACCGGGCCGCGGCCTGGCTGGCCCGGCAGGGCGTCGAGCAGTTCCTCGACATCGGCACGGGGATCCCGACGGAGCCGAACCTGCACCAGATCGTCCAGGACGTCGTGCCGTCGGCCAAGGTCGTCTACACGGACAACGACCCGATCGTCCTGCGCCACGCGGAGGCGCTCCTGGTCAGCCGGCCCGAGGGGACCACCGACTACATACAGGCCGACGTGCGGGAGCCGGAGGGGATCGTCCGGCACGCCCGGCGGGTGCTGGACTTCGACCGGCCGGTGGCGCTGTCGCTCATCGCGCTGATGCACTTCGTGCCCGACGAGCAGGACGCCCACGGCATCGTCCGCGACCTGGTCGCCACGCTGCCGTCCGGCAGTTACCTGGTGCTGTCGCACGCCGCGTCGGACCTGTACCCGGAACTCTCGGCCCAGGTCACCGCCGAGTACGCCCGGGGCGGCATCCAGCTCGCCTTCCGCACGCGGACCGAGGTGGAGCGTTTCTTCGACGGCATGGACCTGGTCGAGCCCGGCCTGGTGACGGCCACTCAGTGGACGCAGCCCGGCCTGGAGCTGATTCCGGAGGAGAGCGGCATCTACGCGGGTGTGGCCCGGGTGCGCTGACCGGGCGGAGGTGGTGCCGTCCGACCGCGGCGTCGGACGGACGGCCCCGTCACGGCACGCCGGCGCCGTCGGGCGCGGAGTGCCGGCACCCCCGGGGAGCTCCCACGCCCCGGGGGGAGTTCCGGGGTCCTACGACGACAGGGCCCAGACCGCGTACGCCACAGCGTCCGCGTTGCGGTTCAGGGCGGTGTCGTCGATGTTGGACGACGTGTCGCAGGACGAGTGGTAGCAGCGGTCGAAGGCCTGGCCCGCCGTACCTCCCCATTTCGCCGCCTGCGCCGAGGTCTTGACGTAGTCCGCCCCGCTGAAGATGCCGCCGACCGGTATGCCCGCGTTCTTGAAGGGCGCGTGGTCCGAGCGGCCGTCGCCCTCGGTCTCCCGTTCCGTCGCGACGCCGAGGCCGGTGTAGTAGTTCTTGATCGTCTGCTCGATGGCGGGGTCGTCGTCGTAGACGAAGTAGCCCGGGTTGGGCGAGCCGATCATGTCGAGGTTGAGGTAACCGTTGATCTTCGTGCGGTTCGTGGCGGACAGCCCGGCGACGTAGGTGCGGGAGCCGACCATGCCGAGCTCCTCCGCGCCCCACCAGGCGAATCTCAGGTGCTTGGCGGGCTGGTAGCCGGTCCGCGACACGGCGAGCGCGGTCTCCAGGAGCGCCGCCGAGCCGGAGCCGTTGTCGTTGATGCCGGGGCCCGCGGTGACGCTGTCGAGGTGGGCGCCCGCCATGAGGACCTGGTTGGTGTCGCCGCCCGGCCAGTCGGCCACGAGGTTGTATCCGGTGCGGCTGGAAGCGGTGAACTGCTGGACGGTGGTGGTGAATCCGGCCGCGTCCAGCTTGGCCTTCACGTAGTCGAGCGAGGCCCGGTAACCGGTGCGGCCGTGCGCGCGGTTGCCGCCGTTGGCGGTCGCGACGGACTGCAGCTGCGCCAGGTGCGCCTTGACGTTGGTCAGGGAGATGTCGGGCGCGGCGG
Source organism: Streptomyces sp. NPDC046831 (assembly GCF_040645305.1). NCBI lineage: Bacteria > Bacillati > Actinomycetota > Actinomycetes > Kitasatosporales > Streptomycetaceae > Streptomyces > Streptomyces sp. NPDC046831. Next base: position 6,561 of record NZ_JBEYXZ010000002.1, read on the forward strand.
CCGCTGTCCGGGGAGCCGGGGCCGCTCCCGCCGTGGCACCGCCGCCGCACAGGAGTGCGGCGGCGACGACGGTGACGGCGGTGGTCGCGGCAGGGCCGGCGAGACGAACGGAGTGCTTCATGGGTGCTCCGTCTGTTCGAGGTGGGGAGGCACGCGGCTCCGGCCGGGGTGCGCCGGAAGACCGCATGACATGTCCACGATCGATGTGGGGTGCCTGGGATGGTGTCGGCCGGCCGATGGGCCGTCAAGGGAGGAAACCGGGCAGCGGCGTCCGCACAGAGATCCCGGAAGCTGCCCCGGAGTGTCCCGCCGCGGGCCGGCGCGGCCGGCTGCCTGAACCGCCCACCCGGAACGCGCAGTCGTAAAGCCGCATTCGTCGGGTACTCGCGCACCATGCCGAGCGGCGGGCCGGCGGCCCGCCGCGGCCGATCAGTGAGACTGGAGGCACACGTACATGAGCACGGTCAAGGAAACGGTGGAAGTCGAGGTCCCCGTCCGCACCGCGTACAACCAGTGGACGCAGTTCGAGTCCTTCCCCCACTTCATGGAGGGCGTCGAGGAGATCAGGCAGCTGGACGACCGGCACAACCACTGGGTCACGAAGATCTCCGGCGTCAAGCGGGAGTTCGACACCGAGATCGTCGACCAGCTCCCCGACGAGCGCATCACGTGGCGCACCACCAGCGGCGACACCCAGCAGAAGGGCACGGTCCGCTTCGAGCGGGTGGACGACACGCACACGCGCGTCGAACTCGTGATGGACATCGAGCCCAGCGGCGTGGTCGAGAAGACCGGCGACCTGCTGGGGGTGATGGACCGGCGCATCAAGGGGGACATGAAGCGCTTCAAGCAGTACATCGAGGAACGCGGTGACGAGTCCGGAGCCTGGCGCGGACGCATTGCGCCAGGGGACGCCGGTGGCACTCACTGACAACGGCGACGACGCGCCCCGACTGCCCAGGGCAGTCGGGGCGCCTCTGTGTGCGGCGGGTCGGGGCCGCCCGCGGAGCGCCTCCCGTCAGGCGCCGTCCCGGGCGGCGGTCGCCGTCCCGTCCTGCCGGGACGCGGCTCCGCGCAGGGCGAGGTCGACCAGCCTGGGGGCCAGCGTCTCCTCCAGGGGCGCCCCGCTGAGCAGGACGCGGGCGAACAGGGGTCCGCTCACGGCCTCGACGAGCAGAGCGGCGTCGGTGTCCACGGCCAGTTCGCCCCGCTCGACGCCCCGCCGGACCATGACGGCGGCGCGCGCCAGACGCTCGCTCCAGTAGGGGCCCCGGCGGCCGTCGAGGGTGTCGTCGCGCTCGACGCTCAGCCGCAGCAGCGCCCGGCCCTCGGCGGTGCCGAGGAGGCGGGCCAGGGACCCGAAGAACCGCACCAGGTCCTCGCGCACCTCACCGGTGTCCGGAATCGGCAGCGCGGTGTCGAGCCGGGTGGTCAGCGCGTCGAGAATCAGGTTCTCGCGGGTCTTCCACCTGCGGTAGACCGACGTCTCGTGCACCCCGGCACGTCGCGCCGCGGCGGCGACGGTCGCGCCCGCCAGCCCCTCGGCCGACAGCAGGTCCACCACGGCGGCCAGCACGGCCTGCCGCATGTGCTCACCGCGGCGGCGCAGGGGCGGCGCGGCAGGGCCGGACGATGTCATGCCACCACCCTAAAGCAAGTCTTCTTGCGTTGTGTTGCCGGGCACCGTACGGTGCACCGCGAGGTGACCTGCGACAGCCGCGTGGATCACCCGCACCCACCCAGGAGGTCACGCGCGCCATGGACCGCATGCTCGCCGCCCGTCTGCACGTCCCGACCCGCTCGCTGCGCCTGGAGGAGGTGCCGCGGCCCCAGCCGGGTCCCGGGCAGGTGCTGGTGAAGGTCGAGGCGGCCGGGGTCTGCCTGTCCGACGTACACCTGATCGACGGCACGCTGACACCCCTGTTCCTGCGCGAGGAGAGCGTGACGCTCGGGCACGAGGTGTCCGGCACCGTCGCCGAGACCGGGGAGGGCGTCAGCGCCTGGACGCCCGGCCAGCGCGTGGTGCTGTACGCGGGCGAGACGCGCGACGGCGCCACCTACACCCGCGGCGTCGACTACGACGGAGGGTGGGCCGAGTACGCGCTGTCGGCGGCGGACGCCCTGACGCTGCTGCCGGACACGATCCCGTTCGAGCAGGGTGCGATCATCCCCGATGCCGTGTCGACGCCCTGGGGGGCGATCACCGCCACCGGCGACGTGCGGCCCGCCGAGGCGGTCGGCGTGTGGGGCGTGGGCGGTCTGGGCGTCCACGCGGTGCAGTTGCTGCGGGCGATGGGCGCCTGCCCGATCGTCGCGGTCGACCCGAGCCGCGTCGCCCGCGAGCGGGCCCTGGCCGCCGGCGCGGACCTCGCGCTCGACTCGGCCGACACGGACCTGCGCGACCGCGTCCGCGCCGTCACCACCGGCCTGGGCCTGGCCGCCGCCTTCGACTTCGCCGGGGTCCCCGCCGTGCGCGAACAGGCCCTGTCCGTGCTGGCCCCGAAGGGGCGGCTGGTCCTTGTGGGGCTGACCGACAAGCCGCTGACCGTCACGGACGGGACCCGGTTCAGCTATCTCCAGCAGCGCATCCTCGGGCACTACGGTTCCGACATGCCGGCGGCCCTGCCGCAGCTCCTGCGGCTGATCCAGGGCGGGCGGCTGGACTTCTCCGCCTCCGTCAGCGGCGTGCTCCCCCTGGCGGAGGCCGCCGAGGCCGTCCAGCGGCTGGAACGGAAGGAGGGCGATCCCGTCCGTCTGGTCCTGCGTCCCTGACGCACACCGGGCCGCGCCGTCCCCCGCGCAGGAGCGGACGCCGTGCCGGGTCCGCCGGCCGAGCACCGTCCTGGCCCGGCCGGGCGGACGCCCACCGGGCGCATCGTGACGTCGTTGCGGGAAACCCGGCCCCGCATGACACACGATCAGCAGCACGACCAGCAGTCCACGTCCCCCTCCGACGACCAGCAGGTGGTCGACCGGCTCGTGCCGGTCTGGCTGGAGGAGACACGCCGCAACGACGCCGAGGCCGCGCGCCGGGCCGACGAGGGCTGGCAGAAGGGTTCGCTGTCGCCGGACGCGGCCCAGGACCTGGCCCACTGGGTGACGGCCCGGGTCACCGACACCGCCTTCAACGAGGACGAGGGCCCCGACGTCCGGGGTCCGGCACGCATCACCCCCGCGGACAAGGAGAGCGTGCACCGGTGGCTCTCGGCGCGGGGACACCGGATCTGACCCGCTGCGGGTGCGGCCGGCAGGCGCGCGGACCACGATGGTGGAGGTGCACGATCCGGTGTGCCGGCCGATCGGGAACAGGTGCGTCACATGGACAGAAGGCGGCTGGTCGAGGCGACCGCGGGCAAGGCCACGGAACAGGATCCGCAGGCGCGGCTGGCGGCGGAGGACGTCGACAGGGTGCTGAACGCGGTGTTCGGCACCGTGGAGCACCCGGGCACGATCGCCGAGGCGCTCAGGAACGGCGAGACGGTCGTGTGCGGCAGTTTCGGCAGCTTCCACGGCGACGACGGCGCCGTCACCTTCCGCCCCGGCAAGGCCCTGGCCGAGTTCCTCGAGGGCTCCGTGCGGTGAGCCGGCGCGCCGTCCCCGCCGGGGCCCGGCACCTTCGGGGACAGGCGGCGGTACCGGCGGTGAGCGCGGGAGGGCGCCGGGCCGGCCGAGGTGGGGAACCCCGGCCGGTCCGGGCCGCTGTCAGTACAGCTTGCCGACGGCCGTGACGGTCGTGGCCTTGAAGTCGCCGACCTGGGCGTTCCGGAAGTCGCCCATCTGGCCCCACCGGACGAACGTCACGGTCCTGCCGTCCCGCCCGACGGAGAAGAGGTTGATGTCGGAGCTGCCCCAGGCGGAGGCGGTGTGGAGGCCGTAGACGTGCGCACCCTCCTCGACGGCGATCCTGCCGTAGTACTTCCCCACCGCGGTGATGCCGGGGTCCTCGCGCGTCAGCTTCCGCGCGCAGCCGGCGAGGTCCTTGCGGAGCAGGGCCGCGAACGCCTTGGCCCGCTGCACGCTCCGCTCGACGACCGTGACCTGGAGGGCACCGGTGTCGAACTCGGTCCAGTACCGGCGGTGGCTCGCGATCGACGGCAGGGCCTCGCCGACGCAGACCGGCAGCGGGTCCGGCTGTCCGGCGGTGACCGGTCCGGCGTACCACGGCGACGCCGGGTGCGGGGGCAGCTCGCCCGGCGCGAGGAACCGCGGTGACCCCGCGGCCGCCGTGCCGGAGCCGGTGGTGGTGCCGGCCGCCGCCGGGACGGCGGTGAGGCCGACGGCCGCTGCCGCCAGAGCGGCGACGGCGAGCCGGGTGCTGCGCGTACGGATGTCCATGAGTCCCCCAGGCCGTTCGTGCGCCCGCCCGGCGAGGTGTCCGGGGAGCGCTGTCGGTGCTGTGTCTGATACGACCCGCCAAGCCCCCCGGTGGTTGCACGGGTCCGGCGACGGATCCGCGCCGCCCCTCCGGTCCCCCGGTCGGTGCGCGACGGCCGCGTGCCGGGCCAGGGCGGCAGCCGGCCGGGAAGGCGTGGGCCGCGCCCACCACATCGCCCACCGGACGAGTGCCCCGAGCGGGCCGGAGCGGGCACGGCGGCATACGGGCACCTCAGCGGCCGCGAGGGGTCCGAGGGCCCGTACGGCACCGCGGTGGCCGGACCTCCGCGCGACCGGTTCACCCCGCGCCCGCGTCAACCCCGGCGCCGGGGGTAGACGCGGCACAGCAGGACCGACCGGGAAGGGACCACCACAGTGGACGGATCGTCGCTTCGGGCAGTGGGCTGGGCACGCTCCCTGCCGATCAACAGCGGAGTGAAGGCCGCCCGTGACTGGGCGCGCGAGCACCTGGAGACACTCGGGTGGACGGCCGGCGCCCCGGAGACGGTGGACGCCGTGCTGCTGACCGTCTCGGAACTGGTCACCAACGCCCACCGGCACGCGCACAGCTCTGCCCAGTTGGTGCTGACCTGGGACAACCGGTGCCTGCACATCTCGGTGCACGACAACTCGAAGGACATCCCGACGCCGCGCCCGCCGAGCACCGAACGGGTCGGCGGACGGGGCATGTTCCTCGTGGACGCGCTGGCCGACAGCTGGGAGGCACGGCCCTGTCCGCACGGCAAGACCGTGACCGCCTGCTTCCGCCCGCCGGCCGAGGCGACCGCCACCAGCGGATGACGCGGGCGGCGGCCGCCCCACGGTGACGGTTTCCCCGCCCCGGGGCTGCCGGATCCGCCCGCGGTCGGCGTCCAGCTCACCGTTCCGGCGCCCTACGAGTGGCTCCAGTGGTTCGGGCACAGGCGGCACGAGAACCACCAGGACCGCAAGACCTCGGCCTCCGTGGGCCGTTGGCGCTCCACGGACCCGAGGCCGGCACCCGGCCGGCCTGCCGCGTGCCGGACCCGCCCGCCCGCCGTCCCGGGGCGGGGCATGTGACGCCCGGCCATGGGGCGCCCCGGCGAACGGTGTTCAGCCGAATGTGCGTGCCGGATGGCCAGGTGGACGGAGACCAGGCCGGCGACCCACGGGGCCAGGGTGCCGAGCAGCGCGCCGGTGGCCGCCGGGACGGCGCCGACGGAGCGCGCCGGTGAGCCGGCCCGGGCGGGCGCGAGGATCCTGCGCCGTTCCTGCGCGGCCCCGGCGCTCACGACGCGGCCTCCTCCCGCCCGGTGCCGTCGGGGTCCTCACGGCCCGTGAGCTTCCGGACCAGGACGACGACGGCGCCGAGCGCGAACAGGGAACCGAGGGCGAGCTGGAGCCAGTGCGGCCAGCGGAAGAACCTGAGCACCATGAGCAGGATGTGCGCTGCGACGCGCACCCTGCCGGACGCCGAGAACTCCACCGCGGCATGAAACGACATGGCGCACAGCCCCCCTCCACCGGGCCACACCGCCCGGGCCCCCGTGATCGTAGCGGCCCCGGACGGCCTGCGCGCCGTCGGCCGGCAGGGCCGGCGCTCGGCCACGCGGTGCGAGCGGACGCAGGCTTTCCCCTACCGGCAGTAATCTGATCAACTTTTCTTTACGTGCCCCTTACAGCCGGCTGAGCGCCTTCTCCGCCCACGCCCCCATGAAGCGAGGTTCTCCGTGCCGTCCACGAACGACGCACTCCAGCAGGCGCGATCCGACTACGAGGAGCATGCGCGCACCTGCCGCCAGTGCCATGCCCACCCCGCGCCGTGCGCCGTGGCCAAGCACCTGCTGCGGCTGTACAACAACGCCAGGCGCGGCGTGCCCCGGCCCGGCGGCACGAGTCGGTGACGTGCCGCCGGGCCGGGGTCGCGCGAGGGTGTCTCACACCGAGGAGCGCCTGACCCGGCGGAGCAGGACGAAGCCGCCGATCATGAGGACCGCTCCGGCCGCGGCCGGCCACAGCTGGGCACCGGTCTCGGCCAGGCCGCCGCTGACGGCCTGCGGCCGGGTCTGCGGTCCCGCGGTGGCCGGGGGCTGTGCGGGGGCGCCGATCTCCCCGGCGCCGTCCGCGGCCGAGCCGCCCTGCGGCGCGGCGCTCGCCGGGAGCCTCGTGGCGGACATGGTCGTGTCGGCCTTGGGCTCCACCGCGCCGGACGCGCCGTCGCCCGCGGGCTGCGCGGTCGGCCGGCCGGGAGCCGCCGTCTGCTGATCCTGCGCATCACCCTGGGAGTCCTGAGGGTCCTGGGGCTGCTGAGGCTCCGCGGGCTGCTGCGGGTTCTCCGGCTGCTGAGGGTTCTCCGGCTGCTGAGGCTCGCCGGGCTGCTGCGGTTCCCCGGGCTGCTGCGGCTGCTGAGGGTTCTCCGGCTGCTGGGGCTCGCCGGGCTGCTGCGGCTCCTCCGACTGCTCGCCGCTGCCCGAGCCCTGGCCCGCTCCCGCACCGCACTGCCGGCCGCTGTTGATGCAGTCGACCACCTCACGCATGAGGTCCTCGTCGAAGACGTTGATGAAGTCGCCGTGGTCCGTCACCGGCTTGTGCAGCTGCTCGGGGAAGGAGTCGACGGCGAACAGCGGGGTCGTCCGGCCGCCGTCCTGCAGGCTCGGGGGGTCGACGTCGTAGACGATGCGCTGGACCAGCTGCGGGATCGCCCGGAAGTCGTCCGGGCAGCTGCCGTCGGCCGCGGCGAAGGCGACGTGGGTGCGGTGGTTGGCGCTGTCGATGTTCCGGCCGTCCCAGCAGCTCTGGAAGCGGAAGGTGCGGACCACGTCGCTGCCCTCGGGGCACAGCGGGTACTTGTCCTTCAGCTGCCGGTCCTCGAACCCGGTGCAGCTCCAGGAGGCGTTGGCGTTGCCGGGGCCGTTGACGAACGCCTTGGCGTCGCCGGTGATGATGCGCAGCAGGCGTGGCATCGCGGTGACCTCGGAGCGCGGGCTGCCCACGAAGGTCAGCGTCACCTCCCGGGGGGTGACGATCTTTCCGACGTTGCCCTCGGTCCCGCCGCCGGGGGCGTCGGCGTCCCGCTCGCGGCTTCCGTCCTGCAGCCGCAGCACCGGCCAGTAGTACGTGGACTTGTCGCCCTCGTCCGCACAGGTGGTGTCGGCGTTGGCCAGGTCCTCGTCGCTGGCGAAGGCGTTGTTGGCCTGGTTGCCGACGTAGTCGTGGAAGTGGTGGGCCCCGTTGGTGACGCCGGGGGCGACGATGATGTTGTCGGAGTTGAACAGGCCGTTCTCGTTCACTCCGCAGCTGCTGCTGAACGTGCCCCGGGACGCGTCCGCCCCCGGGTTCGCGGCCGCCGCCTGGGGCTGGACGGTGGTGATGTCGGCGTAGTCCGCGGCGACGGGTCCGTTGCCGCCCTGGCCGCCGTTCCCGTTCTGGTCCTGCCCGTCCTGCTGCGCGTCGCCGCCCTGGTCCCCGCCGTCGTTCCCGTTCTGCCCGTCGCCGTCGTCACCGGCGCCCTGGCCCTGCCCGTCGCCGCCCTGCTGGTTGCCGGACGCGCGCAGGTCGCAGGCCGCGAGGTCCCGCAGCCCCTCCGGGCGGTCGCCCGCATCGTCGATGGCGTCCTCGATGCGCCCGATCGTCTCCGTCCGCTTCTCCTCCAGCGGCTGCATGATCGAGTCGTCCGCGGAGCCGGGGTCCTCCCCCTCGGCCCGCGCCGCCTCCTGCAGTTGCCGGTAGGCGGCGGCCACCTGCTCGTCGAGTGCGGCGAGTTGCGTGTCGACGTCGGCCCGCGCCGCGTCGGGTACGGCGGTCAGGCGGTCGCCCACGTCCGGGCAGTCGATCGTGGCCGCCGCCATGACCCGGTTCCCGCCGTCCGCCGCCGCCCCCCAGGGGTCCTCGGTGGCCGACGCGTACACGTTGGCCGCGACCAGCCCGCCCCCGCCGAGCATCAGGGCCACCGCGGCGAAGGTGGCGCGTCGTGGGCCTGTGGGTCGTCTGCGCGTGTTGCGTCCCAAGGGAAGCACTCCTAGGCGTGTGGTCGGCCGGACAGGGAAATACCCCCGCTCCATACGCACTGCGGCCCAGGAGTGTTCAATCGCCCCTCACCTTCACACCGGCCTCATGGCCTCGAGTCCGGTGGCGCGGAGCCCGGCAGCCCTCCAGCCGGTTCTCGTGATGATCGCTGTGCGAGCACAGATCGCCGTCGTCAGCCGGCCGTCCGCCGCGGGCGGCTGACACCCGGATCGCCTCCCGGCGGTCCTGCGAGCCACCGCCGGAGGCGGTCTGCGCAGAGACCCGGTACAGCTCCTTGGAGGTGACGATCAGTGCGCGCTGTTCCTCCCGCCATCCGACCATCGGCTGCGATCCGTTCGGCGGTACCTGGGCGGTCTCCGGCAGGGACTTCCAGGAACTTCACCGTCACCGGGCCGATGACGCCGGCCGGCATCAGGTCGTTGCCGGTGGGGTGCACCAGGGCCTCGGTCCGAGCGGGGTGGTGCCGCCGAAGGCGGAGACGGCGACGTTGAAGCCGATACCCATGGCGGCGTAGCGGACGGCGGTGGGGAAAAGCGCGGGCAGGGTGGCGGCGCTCGGCGCGGCCAAGCAGGCCCGCCGGGTCGAGAGGATGAGCACCCCGGCGACCGGCGCCCAGGTGCCGTGCGCCTTGAGCAGCAGGAAGGACGGCACGGCGAGCAGGATCATGGCGGCCTCGCGCTTCCTGCGCCGCACCCTGCGGGTCAGGTCAGTGCGGACCTGTCCGGGAGGTTCGGCACAAGAGCCGGCACCTCGACCGTGCCGTGGAGGGGAGCCCGCCGGTGGGCGCCGCGTCAGCCACGCTGCTGCCTTCCTGCCACTTTCACACGCTCCTCGCTCGCGCGAGGGCGGCGCCGCCCTGTCCCTTCGGCGCACGTCGGAGCGGCTGCCCGGGGTCACGCGAGGCACACGGCACCACCGGGAACGGCTCGACGGACCGGGCGGGAACGAGGCCGCGGCAGGGCTGGAGAGCGGGGTGTGCCGCGGCGCCCGGCGAGCCCCTCAGCGCCTGCGGCCGCGGGCCGACCAGCCGCTGCCGACGCCCGCCAGGTGCAGGGCCAGCAGGGTCAGCCCGATGAGCATGATGTTGGACGAGCTGAAGGTGTCGTTGGTCGCTATGTCGGCCGCGTTGATGAGGAAGGCGATGAAGAACAGGACGGCAGAGACGATGGCCAGCACGGTGCACGCTTCCTTTCCAGTCGGGTGGACGCCGTGGCGTCGCGTGCTGTCCGGATGCCCCCGACCCGGGCACCGCATACGGAGGGTCGGCGCCCGCCAGCGCCATGTGCCCGCGGACCTGGTGTCCGCTCCCCCGCCCGTGCGCGCCGGGTGCCCGTGCGCGCCCTTCTGCCGTGCCGTGCCGTGCAGTCGCCCGCCCCGCCGACGGTGCCGCTCGGGTGGAAACGGGCGGCGCCCGGCGGGTCCTCCCGGCCGGGCGCCGTCCTGTTCACCTCACGAGCAGGGCGCCGTACCGGTCACGCGCCCTCGGTCCTTCCCTGACCTCGCCCCTTCCCCTTGCCATGGACCCCTCCGTGGCCCTTCCCCTGACCCTTGCCGAGGCCCGTCCCCCGGCCCGCGTCCCTGCCGCGCTCGTCGCCGGGCGTGAGGACCGGGGACACGAGGTCCTGCGCCGCGTCCAGCGCGGTCGGGACGGGACCGGTGCCGGCCGCCCCCGCCGCCTGGTCCTCGCCGGCCTGGGCGGGCAGGACCGGACCGAGCAGGAGGCCGCCCCCCAACGCCAGGACGGCCACCACCCGCCGACCGCCGACGCGCCCCAAGTGACCCGACAAACGCCCACCTCCCTGTGCCGGCCGGGCCGATCGCCCGGCAGAGGCAGGTTGGCAGAGTCCACGCCGGCACGGCCGCGTCTCGCCGTTCACTCCCACGGACGGGGGACGGCCGGGCGGGCGGGTGACGGCGGCCGACGCGGCGCGCCCGTCACCGCCCGAAGGCGGTGGTCCGGGACGCTGATCGGCCGCCATCCGCCCGGCGCCCCGGACGCCGACGGGCCGCGGCAGACCCGGCGGGCGGACCGGCCGGCGGCGCGTGCCCGGCGAGCGGGCGGTGACGGGCAGCGACGAGCGGGCGGCGCCGGGCCTCGGCGGGCGCCGCCCGCGGGGGACGCGGTGCGCGGACCGGGCGGCGGCCATGCACCGGAGGCGGCCATGCACCGGAAAGGGGGAACCGGTGCGGGGAACGGCGTGCGCGGGGTATGCGCTGACCACAGTGTTCGGTGAAGCGAGAGGAAGCGCCGTGATCTTCACGCTCTGCACCGCGGGACCGCTGGTGCTGGCCGCCCTTCTGCTCGGCCAGCAGAGCGCCCGCCGCCCCGCCCCGCGTCACAGGCGCGGCGCCTGACTCACGCCGGCACCCGTCCGCTTCCGGCCGCGCCGGCCGTGGCCGGACCGATTCGCCGTACGGGAAGTGGCCCTTTCCTGATGGGCCCCGCCCGGCGAACGGTGGTTGGGTGGACGGCGCGGTGACTGGGAGCCCCCTGCCGGGAGACCCGGCGCGACGACCGCGGGAAGGCCGCTCGGGCCACCGGTGACGAGAGGACGTGCGAGATGACGAGCGCAGAGGCGGTCCGGGCGGCCGTACCCGCACCCGGGAGCATCCGGCTGCCGGGCATCGTGCTGGGCGTGGGGCTGGGCGGCTTCGTCGACGGCATCCTGCTGCACCAGCTCCTCCAGTGGCACCACATGCTGACAAGCACCAACCACGACCGCATCGGCGTGAAGTACTACGACCCGCGCACCGTGTCGGGGCTGGAGATGAACACCGTCTGGGACGGCGTCTTCCACGCCGTGTGCTGGGTTGCCGTGATCACCGGTCTGGGCATCCTGTACGCCCGGGTCACCCACGACCGGCGCGCGGTGTGGACCTCGCGGGTGCTGTGGGGATGGATCGTCGTCGGCTGGGGGCTGTTCAACATCGTCGAGGGCCTCCTGGACCACCAGATCCTGGGCATCCACCATGTGCACGGCGGCCCGTACCAGGCATGGTGGGACGCCGGCTTCCTCGTCCTCGGCGCGTTGCTCGTGGCGGGCGGCTACGCGTTGCAGCGGGGCGGCCGGCCGCCCGGCCCCGCGGGCGCCGCCGGCACCGCGGGAGCGCGGGGCGCCTGATGGACGGGGGACATCCGATGCACTCCCCCGCGCACACGGCCGGCGGCGGCGCCGCACCCGGGACGGTGCTGATCGCGCTGCTCCTGCTCGGGGCGGCCGGGGGCTACCTGCTGCTCGCCCGGCGCGCCCGGCGGCGCCATCCCGAGCCCGGCCGGTACGGACGGCGAGCGGCCTGTTTCCTGACCGGACTCGCCCTGCTGGCCGTCGCCCTGCTGCCGCCGCTGGCTCCCGCCGCGCACACGGACTTCCGCGCGCACATGCTCCAGCACCTGCTCATCGGCATGTACGCGCCGCTGGCACTGGTGCTGGCCGCCCCGGTCACCGTGCTGCTGCGGGCTCTGCCGCCGCCTCGTGCCCGCCGGGTCACGGCCCTGCTGCACAGCCGGTACGCGCGCGTGTCCGCCCACCCGGCCGTCGCCCTGGCCCTGAGCACCGGCGGACTCGTCCTGCTGTACTTCACGCCGTTGTACAACGCCTCGATGGACCACCCGGCGGGCCACTGGCTGCTGCACGCGCACTTCCTGCTCTCCGGCTGCCTGTTCGCCTACGCCGTCGCGGGCCCCGATCCCGCGCCCCGCCGGCCCGGTGTACCGGCGCGGCTGGTGTACCTGGGCGTGGCCGTGGCGGTGCACGCGCTCGTGTCGCAGGCCATGTACGGCGGGTTCTTCGTCGACGTCCACGCACCCGTCGACCAGGTCCGCCAGGGCGCGGAGCTCATGTACTACGGCGGGGACATCGCCGAACTGCTGCTGGCCGGGGCCCTGGTGACCACCTGGCGGCCCGAAGCCCGCACCGCGGCGGCCCGGCGGCGCGGACGCCGGAACGCGGGGTGGACACGTGCGGTGATCCGTCGGGCCGACGGCGCGGCCGGGGAGGCGCCGTCGGGCTGAGCCCTCCGGGGCGGGCCTCCGCCGCGCAGCGGGCGGTCCGCCCGTCGGACAGCGCCCCGCGGGCGGTCTGCCCGTCGGACAGCGTCTCGCGGGCGGTCTGCCCGTCGGACAGCGTCTCGCGGACGGTCTGCCCGTCGGACAGCGTCCGTGGAGGCCATCGCGGCCGGTCCGCGACATGGGCTCCGGACGGGCGGCGTCCGCCCGTCCGACGGGTCGCCCGTGGCGAGCACCGGCTCCCACGTGGGTGCGCGGCTGCCCGCTGTGGGCCGCTCCCCCATCGACGGCGCGACCGACCGATGCCGTCAGCGCATGGAGACGGTCACTGACTGCGTTCCGCGTCACAGGTAGGGTGCCCGCACGCCGCCGGAAGCGCATCGTGGCTGGTCAGCAGATATGTATGCACTCAGAGAATGATTCCTCGCCTTCCTTGGTCATTGGACGCATGCATCGAGGTGACCGAACCTGGAGACGTCCCCTCCCACCGCCGCCGGCCGGCGGCGCAGTCGTCGCGCGCTCCGGGTCTCCCACGGGCGCGGCGCCGGCCCGGCTTCGGCTCTCGGCACACGAAAGGATGCGGCCCGTATGACTTCAGCAGCCCGCGCGCGCCTGGGGCGCCTCCCCGGCGGTGCCACATGGCCGAGGCCGCGTACCTCGCTCCGCGTCCCGCCGGTCACGCTGCCGGTGGCCGCGGCGGCACGGGGCGCCGTCGCGCTCGCCCTGCCCCTGCTCGCCGGTCTGTGGACCGGTGCGGTGATCCCGTCCGTGATCGCGGCGATCGGTGCCCTGTGGGGGGTGGGCCAGGACGGCTCCGATCCCTATCGGCTGCGCGTGCGGCGGCTGGGCTGGATGGGACTGGCCGCCGCGCTCGGTCTGCTCGCCGGTGAGCTGGCGCTCCGCAGCGGGCAGACCCTGGCGGTGCCGGCCTGCCTGGTCGTCGCAGCCCTGGCCGCCGGTTCGATCAGCCTGCGCGGCCGCGTCGCCTCCGTCTCCGGCATGCACCTGCTGCTGGGCGTCACGATCGGCACCGGCATCCCCGTGCCGGGCCCGTGGTGGCACGCCCCTCTCGCGCTGCTCGCCGGGGTGGGCCTCGTCGTCGTGCTGTCCGCGACGCCGTGGCTGTGGCGCCGCCACCACATCGAGCGGACGGCCGTCCTCGCCGTCTACCGGGCCGCCTCGGACGCGCTGTCGGCGGCCGGCTCGCCCGGCGCCGAGGCCGCCCGCCGGCGGCTGACGGCCGCCCTCGACCACGCCCACCAGGTCGTGGGCCGCCATCTGACGCGCCGCGCGCCGTCGAGGCCGGAGCTGCGGGCCACCTTGAGGGCCTTCGACGTGGCGGTCCGGCTGGGCGAGGTGACGTCCGCGCTGGTGTGGGAGGCACGTCCGCTCCCCTGGACGGTGACGCGCCTGCCCCTGACGATGGCGCAGCGCCTGCTCCCGGACGCGGACGGAGCCTCCGCGGGGACCGCGGCCGCCCCGGTCGCGGCGGACGTCACGGGCCGCTCCCCGGGCCTGCGGGCGCTGGCGGAGCTGTCCGCGGAGGCCGGCGACGCCCGCGGCGACGACGTCACACCGCGGCTGCCGGCCCTGCCGCACGAGCGGTCGGCCCAGCTGCGCTTCGCCGTGCTGCTGGCGGCCTGCGTGCTCGTGGCGCAGCTCTGCGCCGACGCGCTGCACGGCCCGCGCGGCTACTGGCTCCCCATGACCGTCGCCTTCGTCTACAAGCCCGACTTCGGGCCGGTGTTCCGGCGGGCCGTGCACCGCTGCGCCGGCACGGTCGCCGGCGTGGCCGCCATCGGCGCGGTGACGCTGCTGACGACGGACGCCTACGCCCTCGTCGGCGCCGTCGCGGCCTTCGGCGCGCTGATGGCCGTCGGGGTGCGGCATCACTACGCGCTGGCCACGACGGGGCTGACCGCCGTCGTGCTGGTCCTCGTCGACATGCTCGGCGACCACCGCGCGCTGTACGGGCCGCGCATCCTGGACACCGCCCTGGCGGCCGTGATCGTCCTCGTGGCGCACTTCCTGCTGTGGCCCGACTCGGCGGCCCGGCGGGCCGCCGCGGTGACCGAGACCGCCGTGGCGGCCGCCCGGCGCTACCGCGACCTCGCCCCCGAGGCGGCTCCGGCCCAGCGGCACGCCCTGCGCCGTGCCGCCTACCACCAGCTCGCGGAGGCGCGACGGGCCGTCGCCCACGCGCAGGGCGAACCGGGCCGGCCGGTCCGGAACCTGCCGGACCGGGAGCGGGCCATCACCGCGGCCGAGCAGCTCTGCGACGCCGTGAGCGCCCGGTCCCTGACCGGTTCGCCGGCCGCGCCGCCCCGGCGGCCGGCCTCTCCCCCCGCCCTGTGCGGTGCCGGGGGAGAATGAGCGGGATGGATCTCCAGGTACTGCGTTCCTTCCAGGCGGTGGCCGAGGGCATGACGGTCACCGAGGCCGCCGCCGAGGCCCACATCACTCAGCCGGCGCTGTCACGGGCGTTGCACCGGCTCGACGAGGAGGTGGGCGCCGAGCTCCTGCAGCGTGTCGGCCGCGTGCTGCGGCCGACACCGGCCGGCCGGGTGTTCAAGGAGTACGTGGACGCCGTCCTCGACGGGTACGACCGGGGACGGCGCGCGGTCGCCGAGGTGGTCGACCCGGAGGCCGGCGTCGTCTCGCTGGCCTTCCTGCACACCCTGGGGACCTGGCTGGTGCCGGAGCTCGTCACCGGCTTCCGGCGGACGTTCCCCCGGGTCCGCTTCGAGCTGTACCAGAACGAGGAGAACGGTCTCGTCCAGCACCTCCTCGGCGCCACCGCGGACCTGATCATCACCAGCGACGACCCCGGCCACCCGCTGATCACCTGGCGGCGGCTCCTGGTCGAACCGCTCTGGCTCGCCGTGCCCACCCAGCATCCGCTGGCCCAGCGCCGGCGGGTCCGCCTGGCCGAGGTCGCACAGGAGCCCTTCATCCTGCTCAAGCCCGGCTACGGGCTGCGCGGCATCACCGAGTCGCTGTGCCGCCGGGCGGGCTTCACCCCGCAGATCGGCTTCGAGGGCGAGGAGGTCCACACGCTGCGGGGCCTGGTCGCGGCCGGGCTGGGGGTGTCGCTGATCCCCTCGTCGCCCGACGCCGCGGCACCCCAGGACTTCCCGATCCGCTACCTGGAACTCACCGACGTGCCCGGGACCCGCGACATCGGCATCGCCTGGCTGTCCGGGCGGACCCTGCCCCCGGCGCCGCGGCGGTTCATCGACCACGCGCTCGGCGCCACGGCGGGAGCGGCGGCGGCAGGGGACTGAACCCACGGCCCTGGGGGACCGAGCCGGGCGCCGGCCCCGGTCCGCGCGCCGCGCACCGGCCGGGTCAGCAGCGGGGCTCCTCGGCCGCGGCCGGCATCCGCCACGGCTCCGGGCCCGTGCCGTCGCTCCACGCCCGCAGGGCCTGCCCGTCCACGCACACGATCCCGCACTGCGCGGCGTACTCGGCGGCCGGGGCGGTGAAGTCGCTGGTGGTGACGACGACGGCGACGTCGGCCTCGTGGACGGTGTAGCAGGTACCGCCGAAGCGCTGCAGATCCTGCGAGCCGACCCTGTTGGAGTCGCAGTAGCGCTTGCACTGGACGACCACGCGCCGTCCGTCCGGAGCCACCGCCAGCACGTCGGCGCCGAGGTCGCCGGCGCCGCCGACGACCTCCACGTCCACGCACCCGTCGCGCCGGCACAGTGCGGCCACCGCCTGTTCGAACGCGTCGGCGTCCAGGGCGTCGTAGTCGACGGGGGCCTCCGCGCCGGGCGGGGCCGCGGGGGCGTCCGGGAGGACGACCGTGTCCTCCACGAGGACGGTGTCGTCGACCACGGCCGGGTCCTGGATGACGACCGTGTCCTCGACCACGGGCCCCCCGGCGGCCGGTCCGGGCGCGACGACGGCCGTGGGCACGGCCGTGCGCGCGGGCTGCGGCGGGGCCGCCGCTGCCCGTGCCTGCCCTTCCGGCGTCTCCCGTTCCAGTTCGTCGAGCGCCGCCATCGCCGCCTCCTCCAGCGCGGCGGCGGCCTGCTGCGCGGTCCTCCTCGCGGAGAACCGGCGTCGCCGGCGCCGCAGGGCCAGGGCGGTGGCCGCGGCGACGAGGCACAGGGCGACCGCCCACGCGGGGCGGCGTTCGAGGGCGTCGGCCGCCGCGCGGGCCGCGAAGCCCAGCACGCACACGACGATGGCGAGGAGACCGAAGAACAGGGCGGTCGCGCGGAGGTCGAAGGGGCGCCGGCGGCCGGCACGGACGGTGCGGCCGCCGGTTCGGGGTATGCGGCGTGCGGGCGTGGCCACGGTGGTGTCGCTCCTCCCTCGACTGGATACGAAGATCACTCCCGCCGTCTGCCCGGAATCGAACAGTTCATCGTTCCCGGTGGCCGCCGCTCGGCGGCGAATCGCTGCTCCGCAGCGACGGCGTCACGGACCGCTGCTCCGCACCGACGGCGTCACCGGGACCCGGAGCAGCACGGGTGCCTTCCCCCGGCCTCCCGAACGCGTACGGTTCTGTGCGTTCCCCCCTCACTCCCCGGTCGCCGCCGTGGCGGCGTCCGGGGCCGGACCGCGTCCGGCGGCCCGCGCGAAGTGGAGCTCGGGGTCCACCACGCTGTCGGCGCGCAGCGGCCTGACGTCGGCCCGGTAGCTCGTCGAGGTCAGCCACGGCATCCGGTCGCCCTGCCGGGGCAGCCGGTCGACGGCGCGCCGGACGTAACCGGCGGCGAAGTCCAGGAACGGCCGGGTCGGCGTCGCCGGATCCGCCGGCACCGGCCGGCACATGTCGTACCCGTGGGCGTCCATGTGGGCCGGCAGTCGGCAGAAGTCGGAGGCCGTCAGGGAGCCGGGGGCGCGGGGTGGGTGCTGCCGGCGGGCCGACGGGCGGTGGCGGGCGGTCGCGCGCGCCGGCGGCGGAACGTCCCGTCCGCCGGTCCGGGGCACGCGCGTGGCCGTCGGCGTTCGGCGCCGGAGGGCGGCGCGCGCCCGGGGCCGGGCGGAGTTCGCGACGGTCAGGCGTGGCGGGTGCGCTGTGCGCGGCGTGCGGCGTGTTGGTGCTCGTCCACCCGGCCGCCCGCGCCGAGGGGGCCCGTGGCGGTCAGCGGCTGCTCGGACTCCAGGCGCGGGATCTCGTGGCGGGACACACGCAGGACGACGGGCGGCAGCGCGGCGCGCGCCACCTGTGCGAGCCGCAGCCAGGCAGGCACGTACACGGCGGTGCGGCGCCGTTCCACGGTGCGGGCCAGCCGGGCGGCCACGTGGTCCGCCGCGTGCACGCGGCGGGCGGGCGGCGGCATGTGTCCGCGCAGCTCGCGCAGCACCGGGTACCGGTCGGCGTCGCGGATCATGTCCGTGTCGGTCCAGTTGATGTAGGCGATGCCCACGGCCACCCCGCGGTGGGCCACCTCGGCCTGGAGGGAGTGGGCGAAGGCCTCGACGCCCGCCTTGGAGGCGCAGTAGGCGCTCATCATGGGTGCGGCGCCGAGCGAGGCCAGCGACGCCACCTGGAGGTGGTAGCCGGCCGTCTCCAGCAGGTCGGGGAGGAACGCCTGGGCGGTCTGGGCACTGCCGCCGAGGTTCACGTCGACCACACGGCGCCAGGAGGCGAGGTCCGACGTGGCGAACGGGCCGCCCTCCGCGATGCCCGCGTTGGCGACGACGGCCGACGGCCGGCCGAGGCGCTCACGGACCTGACGGGCGGCGCGGGCCAGCGCCTCGCCGTCGGTGACGTCGACCTCGATGGCGAGGGCCGCGGTGGGCAGCGCGGCCGCCACCGCGTCCAGCTCCGGCTTCTCGTGGCCGAGCAGGGCGAGCCGGGCACCGCGGTGGGCGAAGGCGCGTGCCAGCGCCGCGCCGAGCCCGCGCGCGGCTCCGGTGACCACGACGGTGCGTCCCTTGAGCGGACTGTCGGACACGGGTGGCCCCTTTCGTTCGGCGTCCCCATCGGTCTCCGGGTCCGGCGGTGCCCCGCGTGGTCCTGTCGTGGACCTCGCGGGAGCCGGCCGTGGTGCTTCCCTCCGGCGGAGGGTGACGGATGCGCCGTCGCGGCGGTCAGCCCTTCCGCCGCGACCTGTCGCCGATCCGGTCCCGCTGGGCGAGCGCGCGCTGCACCCGGCTGCGGCCCGGGGGCAGACGCCGGCGCAGTGCGGCGCGGGCCGCGTTGGCGCCCGGCGCCCCGTGGACTCCCCCGCCGGGGTGTGCGCCGGCGGAGGCGAGGAACAGGCCCGGCACCGGTGTCTCGGGCCGTCCGCTGCCGGGCAGCGGACGGAAGACGAGCTGCTGGTGGAGGGCCGTCGTGCCGCCGTTGATGGCGCCTCCCCACAGGTTGCGGTCGAGCGACTCGAGCGTGGGCGGGGCGAGGATGCGCCGGGCGCGGATCGTGGCGCGGAAGCCGGGCGCGAAGCGTTCGACCTGGCGCTCGACGCGGTCGGCCATGATCTCCTGTTCCTTGGTGTTCCAGGTGCCGGTGAGCCCCTCGTCCCCGGCGTCGCCCTCCACTTCGTGCGGCACGTGGGTGTAGGCCCAGGCGGATTCGGTGCCGCGGGGTGAGCGGGAGGAGTCCGAGGTCGTCATCTGGCCGAAGAGCGAGAAGGGGCGGTCGGGAATCTGGCGGGTGGCGATCTGGGCCGCGAACCGGGTGAGCTCGGCGGTGCCGTCGGCCAGGTGCACGGTGCCCGCCCGGGACGCCTCCTCGCTCTGCCAGGGCACCGGGGAGTCCAGGGCCCAGTCCACCTTGAAGGTGGCGAAGTCCCACTGGAAGCGCTTGAGGTCGGCCAGTACCTGGGGGGGCAGGTGCTCGGGTTCGACGAGTCCGCCGTAGAGGGCGGGCACGGACACGTCCGCGAGGACGGCCCGCCGCGCGGCCACGGTCTCGCCGTCGGCCGTGCGGACACCCACGGCCCGGCCGCCGCGGACGACGACGCGGTCCACCCGCCGGCCGCAGTGCAGGGTGCCGCCGCGGCTGCGCAGCCGGTGGACGAGGGCCGCGGTCAGGGCGCCGGAGCCGCCGGCCGGGACGGGGAAGCCGTAGGTCTGCCCCAGCATGGACATCAGCCATCCGAAGCCGCCGCTGCCGGCGGCCTCGGGCGCGAGGTCGGCGTGCAGCGCGCTGCCCGCCAGCAGCAGCCGTCCGCCCTCGCCGTCGAACTCCTCTTCGCCGAGGCGGCGCACCGGAAGGAGCATGGTGCGGGCCATGCGCAGGCCGCCGGCGCCCCGCAGCCGCGCGGCCAGCCGGATCCCCGACCTGATCGGGGGGAACGGCGTGAACAGGGCGCCGAGCAGGTCGGGCCGCAGGCGGTCCCACACCTCGTACAGGCGGCGCCAGGCGTCGCCGTCCCCCGGCGCGAACGTGTCGAGGGAGCGGGCGGTGACGTCGACGTCGCGGTCGAGGACCGCGCACCTGCCGTCGGTCAGGGGGTGGGCCAGGACGTGCGGCGCGCGGCTCCAGCGCAGGCCGTGATCCTCCAGACGCAGCCCGGCGACGACCGGGGAGGCGGCCGCGAGGGGGTAGAACGAGCTGAACAGGTCGTTGACGAAGTCCGGGTGGACGCCGTTGTCGTGGCGCACCGCGCCGCCGGGCTCGGGCTGCTCCTCCAGGACCGCGACGCTCCAGCCGGCGTCGGCCAGGAGGTTCGCCGCCACCAGGCCGTTCGGGCCGGCCCCGATCACGACGGCGTCAGGCATGGCCGCCCTCCAGTCCGCGGAGCCCTGCGGTCGTTCGCGCGCCGCTCCCGCCGCGGCGCCCCGCGCCTTCGGCGTCCTTCTCACACACGTCCGCGAGCCGGGCGAGCATGGCGCGGTGCCGGATCTGGATCAGGCACTCGATGCCCGCGTTGTGCAGGGTGCCGCCCGTTCCCTGCAGGGGGTGCTCGTCCAGGAGGACCAGGCAGTACTCGCCCCAGCTTCGCAGTTCGACGGCGATCCGGGCGGTGCCCAGCCATCCCGCCTTGGCCTCGAGTTCGAGGACGGAGCCTTCCACACAGCGCCGCACCACGGTCCGGTTGGTGAGCCGGGCGGGGCCCAGCCGGACCTCGTACTCGAGGGCGGCGCCCACCTCCGGCCAGTCCCCCCGCACCTCGTGCGACGCAGCCGTGCCCACCACCCATTCGGCGTACCGATTGCCGTCCGCGAGGACGTTCCATACCGTCCCCGGGTCGGTTTTGATCAGCTGGTGACGTATGGCCACGTCCGGCCTCCCGCGGCTGTCGAGGAACTGTGCCCGCCGAGTGCCCCGGCCGCTGCGGATCAACCGGGGCGCCGGCGCGCGGGCGTGCTCCCCCGAGGACAGCGGGCGGCCCGGACCGCCGTCAGCCGGCCGATGCTGCCCTGCATGCGCAGCAGCGGTGCGCAGTGGGTCTCGCGGTGGGCCCGGCCGGCGACGGTGAGCGGGTCGGTGAAGCGCTTGCGCCCGACCACGTCGTCGCGGTCGAGCCCGAGCCGGTCCAGCAGGGTGGCATCGATCTTGCAGACGCCACGGTGCGGTGGCCCGGCAGGGACTGCGGGCACGGGTCCGCGGGCGGACGGACGGTCACGGCCGCAGCGCCTCGACGGCTCCCTCGACGGTGGGCTCGAAGGTGAAGACCTGGTCGAGTCCGACGATGCGGAAGACGCGCATCAGGTCGGCGCTCAGACCGGCCAGCAGCAGCGGCACGTCCGCCGCCTGCGCCCGGTGGTAGCCGGTGATGAGCACCGTGATGCCGGTGGAGTCGCAGTAGGTCAGGTCGGACAGGTCGATCACGACGCCCTCGGTGCCGAACGGCGTCTCCTCCAGGGCCTGGGTGAGGCGGGGCGCGGTGTGGTGGTCGAGCTCGCCGGTCACGGTGAGCACTGTGACGCCGGAGGGGTGCTTCTGTCGGGCGACGGTCAGGGTGCGGTCGGCGGTCACCGGTTCTCCTGTGCTGACGGGGTGGTACGGCGGACGGGAACGTGCAGGGCGAGCAGCGCGGTGTCGTCGCTGACTCCCGCGCCCAGTTCGGTGAGGAGTGCGTGCACGGCGCCCAGCAGGTCGTCGGCTCCTGCGGGGGCGCAGGCCGACAGGTGATGGGCCAGTCCGTCCTCGCCGAGCATGGTGCCGTCGGGAGTGAGGGCCTCGGTCAGCCCGTCGGTGTAGAGCAGCAGGGAGTCCCCCGGCCGCAGACGGGTCGTGGTCTGGACGAACCGCGGTTCGGGCAGCATGCCGATCAGCTGGCCGCCGTCGGTGGAGACGGGCTCCACCAGGCCGCCGGCGCGCAGCGACAGGGCCGGCGGGTGGCCGCCCCCGGCCAGGTCGAGGGTGAACGACCCGTCGGCCTCGGGCTGGAGGATGCCGAACACGGCGGTGCAGTAGCGGGGCGCGTTGCCCTGGTGCTCGCCCTTGAGGACGGCGTCGAGGTTGGCGAGCACCGCGCAGGGGTCGGGCTCGTAGATGGCGGCGGCGCGCAGCGTGTACCGGGTCAGCGACGTCAGGGCGGCGGCGTCGGCGCCCTTGCCGCAGACGTCGCCGAGGAAGAACGCCCAGCGGCCGTCGTCGAGCGGGAACAGGTCGTAGAAGTCGCCGCCGACCTCGTCCACGGAGGCGGGATGGTAGGCGGCGGCCGCGTCCAGCCCGGGCACGGTGGGCAGGGCGGGCGGCAGCAGCGTCCGCTGCAGGGTGCGCGCCAGGCGCTCGGCGGCGGTGCGCTGGGCGCGTTCGGCGGCGATGGTGCGGGCGGCGGACAGCCGGAGCTCGACCTGCTCGGTGACCAGCGCGGCCAGGTCCTCCAGGGCGCCCAGCTGGTCGTCGGTGGGCTTGCAGGGCCGGGTGTCGAGCACGCTGACCGTGCCCAGGCGCTCGCCGCGGGCGGTGACGATGGGCGCAGCGGCGTAGAACCGGATGCCCGGCTCGCCGCTGACCAGCGGATGGGTCGCCGTCCGCGGGTCGGCGAGGGTGTCGGGGACGACGCAGAGGGTGTCGCACTGCGGGGCCGAGAGGAACGGGGGCCAGTCCCCGCCGGTCCCGGCGGTGCGGACCGGCCCGTGACTGCCCGTGGACCGCACCCGGTCCTCGCCCGCGAGCGCGACGCCGGCCATCGGGGCGCCGAAGAGCCGGGCGGCCAGGGACGCCACGGTGTCCAGCCCGGGGTCGGCCGGCATGTCGTTCGCGCGCTCACCGCGGGCGGCGGCCGGCCCGCCGGGCTCACCGACCATGGCCGTACACGACGCGAGGCCGGCGTTGCCTTCTTCCACCGTGGCTCGCGCCCCTTCCCGTCGCATCGTTCACACCCGCCGTCGGGCGGCTGCCCTATCCTACGGACCCGCGCCGCGGGACTCGCACAGGCCGCCGAACGGGTGGCCTCCGGTGACGTCGGGGAATCGGCACGGTGACGGGCCGGTGGTCGGGGCACTAGTCCTGCGACCGCCGTTCCCCGCGAGGTGCGGCGCGGCCGGTGAGGGCGCGCCGTCCCGCCTCGTGGTGCGCGCCCGCCTCCGGTGGGCCGGGGAGACGGCCGGTGCGAGCGAAAGGGGCCCAGTGGCGCAGTACGAGGATGCCGTGCGCGAACCGCCGTCGGGGGACGAGGCGGCCGGCCGGGGCGGCCGCGCGGTCACGGCCGACGAGTTCACCGCCCGCGGCACGGCCCGGCTCCCTTCCCACGGCGGGCACGACGACGTCGCCGTCCTCCTCCGGCGCCGCCCCGGGCCGCTGGACCTGGCCTTCCCCGCCGAGTCGTCGCAGCTCGCGCCCGTCCGCGAGGCACTGCGGGCCTGGCTCGACCACTGCCGGGTGCCCCCGCGGACCCGGCAGAACGTGCTGGTCGCCGCCGGCGAGGCCTGTGCCAACGCCATCGAGCACGGCCACCGGCACGCCCGCGGCGCCACGGTCCGCCTGCACGCCGATGCCTCCGCCGACGGCGTGCGCCTGGTGGTCGCCGACAGCGGCAGCTGGCGGACGCCGCAGCCCCAGGCCCGTCCTCACCGCGGCCGCGGCATGGCCCTGATGCGCGCGCTGATGCAGCAGGTGACCGTCACGCCCGGTCCGTCCGGAACCAGCGTCGAGATGCGTACGAGGATCACCCGATGACCACGCCGCTCACCCTGACTTCCGGCCGCCGTCCGGACGGCACCGCCCTCCGCGTGCGCGCCCGGCGCCGGACGCGGGGACACGCACGGCGCGGGGGCGCGCCGGACGCGGGGACGCGTCGGCCGCGGGAGCCGTGCGGTGCGACGGCTCCCGCGGCCGGGGAAGAGTGCGCTCCGTGCGCACTGCAGGACGAGTCGTGCCCGGGGTTCAGCTCTTGCTGAGGGCGTCCCTGGCGCGGTCGACCATGGAGGCGAACGGCCCGGTCAGCATCTGGGCCGTGGGCGACCCGGCCGCCATGGGGTGGGGATGCGTGGGCGCCATCTTCTCCACCGCCACCAGCCGCCGGCCCATCTTCTGCAGCTGGTCCTCGGAGCAGCCCGCCCGCACGGCCGGGAACTCCTCGTGCTCCTCCTTCTCCGCGTGCTGGAGGACGGACTGCTCGAACGCCGCCAGCCGCGTCTCGAAGTCGGCGCTTTCCAGGTCCATCTTCTCCAGCTCGGCCAGCACCTTGTTGGCCTTGGCCTCCTCATCGTTGCGGGCGTCGGCCTCCGCCTTGCCCGCGGTGTCCGCCGCGACCGGCCGCACGATCATCTCCTCGGCGGTCTCGTGGACCGCGAGCAGCGCGCGCAGGTCGTCGAACGTCCTCTTCCGCTCGTCCCCTCGGGACGTCTTCACATGACCGAACAGCTCCCGGATGCGGGCGTGCTGGTCGAGCAGGATCGCCACCACATCACCCTCGGGCAGCCGAGCGGCCTCGTCACGGTCCTTCTGTGCGTCACCCACAGTCATCGCTCCCTCAGTGTCGGTGGGGATCGTCGGTCGGTCCCCGGGACCGCCGCTACCCAAGTGACCCGGGGCGGGCGGGAGAAACAGCGGACTTGCCGCCCGGACGGCGTCGGACGGCCGATGCGGCGGCGGTGCCGGGGCGGCCCTCACGGTGGCCCGGCGGCACCGGGCCCCCGGCCTCGCACGCCCAGCGCACCCCGAGACGGCCGGAGCCGACTTCCGCGTGGGCCGGCCCGCAGGGCCGGGCGCTCGCGCGCCGAAACACCGGCACGCGCGGAGGGCTCCCGCGCCGAGCGCAGGCCCGCGCGCAGCATCCCCGTGCCGCACGCCGGCCGCGCGCAGCATCCCGTATCGAACACCAGCCCGCGCGGAGCGCCCCGCGCCGAAGACCGGCCCCCGAGGCGTCCCCGTGGCGGACGCAGGCGCGGCGGCCCCCCGTATCGCACGCCGGCCCGCGCGCAGCATCCCCGTATCGAACACCAGCCCGCGCGGAGCGCCCCGCGCCGAAGACCGGCCCCCGAGGCGTCCCCGTGGCGGACGCAGGCGCGGCGGCCCCCCGTGTCGAACACCGGCCCCGCACGCTGGACACCCCATGCCGAACGGCCCGCCCGCCCGAGGCGTCCCCGTCCCGAACGCAGGCGCACGCGGGGCGTCCCCGCACCGAACACCGGCTCCGCACACGGAACGCCCCATGCCGACGCCCACCCGCCGGAAGCGCCCCCGTACCGAGCACCGGCCCGTGCACCGGGGCGGACCCGCGTCAGGCCTGCCGCTTGATCCCGTCCGTCCAGCCCAGCGGGTACACGTCCGCGTCGCGGGCCGCCGGTACCGGGGGCTCGCCGCCGGCCTCGTTGAAGGCGGTGAGCGCCGTCACCAGGGCGGCCCGCTGCCGCGCGCCGAGCCGTTCGACGATCGTGGCGATCTCGGCGCGCCGCCGGGCGGTGACGTCCGCGACCGTGTGCCGTCCCTCCGCGGTCAGCCGCAGCAGCGTCTCGCGGCGGTTGTCCGGATTCACCTGACGGTCCGCCAGCCCCGCGGCAATGAGCCGGTCCACCATGCGCATCGCCGTGGAGGGCGCCACCTGGAGCAGGTCGGCCAGAGCGACCAGCTTCGTGGCCCCGCGGGTCGACAGCACGACCAGCATCCGGAACTGCGCGAGCGTGACCCGGTCCTCGACCGCTGCCAGCGAGCGGGCGGATACCGCCACGAGCAGACGGGAGGCCGTCAGAACCGCCCGCGTCACCGCGTCGGCATCGTCCACCACGTCCCCGACGAGGACCTCATGTTCCGTCATGCATCCTTTGTACCGCCTCCGCGGGCCCCCGCCGCGGGCTGATCGGACCGGATCCGGCACCGTATGGCCCTTGACACGTACGCGACGGAACGGGCAGGGGCACGGGCCCGCGGGCCGCCTCTGCCGCTGTCCGCCGAACGGGTGGTTTCCGGGGCGGCCCGGCGGAGCGGGCCCCGGGCCGCGACGGCCCCGTGCGCGCCCGCCCTGGCCCGGGTGGGCCCGGCTCGGCGCCGGGCAACGCACCCGCCGGACGGTGCCCGCCGTGAGGGCCCACGCCCGGCCGCGGACGTTTGTCCGGGCGCTGCACGGTGACTCTGCCCACGACGGCGGGCCATCCGAGGTCGCACTGAGGAGCATCCCGTGAAGCGGTACCGGCGCATGCTCCACCAGCTGTGGGACCGGCTCGCGGCGTACGCGCTCATCCGGCACGGCCGGGAACTGGAGCTCATGCACCGGGCGATGGGGTTCGCCACCCTGGCCCTGGTCACTCTGGCACCGCTGCTCATCGTGGTCGCGGCCGCCGATCCGCTCGGGCACGGGGGCTTCGCGTCGTGGCTGGTGGACGGCATGGGCCTGTCGGGGCGGGCCGCCCAGGCGCTCACCGACGTCATCAGCCCCCCGCTCAAGGTGGTCGGCACCACCAGCGTCTGGGGCGCGGTCGCGCTCGCCGTGTTCGGGGTGTCCTTCGCGGGCAGCGTGCAGAACGGGTACGAGAGGATCTGGCAGCTGCCTCCCGGCCCGTGGCACCGCGTCTGGCGGCAGGTCACGTGGCTGGCCGCGCTGACCGCCTACCTGTACCAGGAGGTGCAGACGCGGACCGCGCTGCAGGGACCGCAGCGGATCGCGCTCTCCACGGCGGTCGGCGTGCTGTTCTTCTGGTGGGCCCAGCACTTCCTGCTGGGCGGTCAGGTCCGCTGGCGCACACTGCTGCCCGGGGCGATCGCCACGATGGTGGGCCTGATCGGCCTGCGGGGCTTCTCCCACCTGGTCTTCACCTCGCTCATCGTGACCAACGCGGTCAGCTACGGGGCCGTGGGCGTCGTGCTGGTGGTGGAGTCGTGGCTGACCGGCGTCGGTTTCGTCGTCTACGGCGGCGCGATGGTCGGCCGCTGGTTCTGCGAGCACCACTGGTGGCCGGGCGGTGGGGACGGGCGTGAGCGCGGGGTGGCGCACCGCCCGGCGGGCGGGGTGGCGCGCGGGGTGCCCGGGTGGCCGGTCCGGGCGGGCCTCGGTGACGCCCGGCAGCCGCGGCGAAGGCGGCCGTGGCCCTGGACGGGCCCGGCCCGCGGACGGCCTCCCGGGCGACCGCGGGCCGAAGCGCGGGCCCACCTGGACGGCGAGCGGGGGACGGGGGGGCGCCCCTGACCCCCCGGGTCCGGACGGAGTGATCGGGTGGACGCGGGCCCGGCCGCGCGAAGCGCCGTCTCCGCGGCCGCGATCCCGGCCGCGCTTCCTCCCGAACCGGGCGAAACACTGACGTTTCGGCGCATGGCGACCGGGATACTCCTGGCCCGCAAGCCCCCTCGAACCGCGGGAGCGGCCGCCGGCCGGCCGTGGCCCCGCGTTCGCCGTCGCCGCCGAGGTCAGCCGCCATGTCCCACGCCTTCGCCCGCGCCGGGTCCGCCGGCGTGCCGTCCGTGCCCCGCTCGGCCGCGGCGACCGGCCCCGCACCAGGGCCGACGGGGCGTGAGCCCGCCGTCCGGAGGACGGCCCTCGTCACCGGTGCCTCGTCCGGCATCGGAGCGGCCGTGGCCCGGCGGCTGGCCGCCGAGAACGGCTGGCGCCTGGTGCTGAGCGGCCGTGACGAGCGGCGGCTGCAGCAGGTGGCCGCGCGGGCGCCGGCCCTGACCTTCGCCGCGGACCTCACCCGTCCGGGTGCCGGCCGCGAACTGACCGAGTTCGCCCTGGACCACGCCGGCCGGGTGGACCTGCTGGTGGCCGGCGCCGGCGTCGGCTGGGCCGGGGACTTCCGGAACATGCCGCCGTCCGCCGTCGACGAGGTCGTGCACGTGGACCTGCTGGCCACGATGCACCTGGTGCGCGGTCTGCTGCCGCACATGGTCGCGGCCGGCTCCGGACGGGTGGTGCTCATCGGGTCCCTGGCCGGCTCGGTCGGGGTGCGCGGCGAGGCCGTGTACTCGGCCGCCAAGGCCGCGCTCGGGGTCTTCGCCGACGCCCTGCGCTACGAACTGCGCGGCACCGGCGTCGGCGTGAGCCACGTGGTCCCGGGGGTGGTCGACACGCCCTTCTTCGAACGCCGGGGCAGTCCCTACACCCGGTCACGGCCGAAGCCGGTGACACCCGAACGGGTGGCGGAGGCCGTCTGGAAGGCCGTCCGCAAGGGCCGGGACGAGGTCTACGTCCCCGGCTGGCTGCGCCTGCCCGTCCGGGTGCGCGGTACGGCGCCGGGGCTGTACCGGCGACTCGCCGCGCAGTTCGGCTGAGCGGTCGTGGAAGCCCTCACCGTCGTCCTCGCGCTGTTCGCGGCCCTGTCCAACGCCTCTGCCTCCGTGCTGCAGCGGCGGGCCGCGACGGAGGAGGGCAGCGGCGGTCACGGGGTGCGGCACGCCCTGCGGTGGCTCGGCCGCGTACTGCGGCGCCCGCACTGGCTGGCGGGTGCGGCCCTGCTGGCGCTGTCCACCGTGTTCCAGGCCGCCGCTCTGGGAGTGGGCAGCCTGTCGCTCGTGCAGCCGCTGCTCACCAGTGAGCTGCTGTTCACCCTGGTGGTCGGGAGCATGGTGTTCCACCGCCGTCCCGACCGCCGGACCTGGCTGGCGTTCGCCGCGCTCGCCGCCGGGCTGGCGCTGTTCCTCGGCACCGCCTCCCCCACCGCGGGCGAGTCCACCGCGCCGGCGGGGCGCTGGCTGGGGGCGGGCGTGGGCGTGCTGGCCGCCGTGGCGATCCTCCTCGGCATCTCCCGCGTCACCCGCGGGGCCCCGCGCGCCGCGCTGCTGGGGCTGGCCTCCGCGGTGTCGTTCGCCACCACGGCCGGCCTGATGAAGGAGGTCGTGGGCAGGTTCGGGCAGGACCCGGCCGCCGTGCTGACGCACTGGTCGCTGTACGCGGCCGCCGTGACCGGACTCCTCAGCTTCCTGCTGCTGCAGAGCGCCTTCCGCGCCGGCTCACTGACGGCGTCCCAGCCCGCCCTCACCCTCGGCGACGCCCTGACCAGCGTGGCGCTGGGCTGGGCCCTGTTCGGCGAGCAGATCGCGCTCGGCGTGCGCGTGCTGCCCGAGATCGTCGGCGTCGTCCTCGTCGGGGCCGGCAGCATCGGGCTGGCGAGCACCCCGTCGGTCGGCGGCGAGTGGGACGCGGCGCCCGCCGAACGCGGCCGTGCCGGGCCCGGCGCCCAGGAGCGGGCCCGGCACGGCCCGTGAGCCGGCACCCCGGCCGTCCCCTCACATCAAGGAGGCAGAACACCGATGTCCCTTCCGTCCGGCTCGCCCCGTCGGTGGCACCCCGCGACCGCCCTCGTGCCGTTCGCCGCGGTCGCGGCGGCGCACGTCGTGCCGGCCGCCACCTGGCTGCCGGGACTGCGGCACCGCTTCTTCCCCGGCCTCGCCGGAGCGGGCAGCCCCGACCACGTCGCGCTCACCTTCGACGACGGCCCGGACCCCGCCTCCACCCCGTACTTCCTCGACGCGCTGGACCGGGTCGGCGCGCGGGCCACGTTCTTCGTGCTGGGCGAGCACGTGGTGCGGCATCCGGCGCTGCTGCGCGAGACGGCGCTGCGCGGCCACGAGGTCGCCGTCCACGGCTGGACCCACGACCGCCCCTGGCTGCCCTCGCCGGGGCGGGACGCGGCGGACGTCGCCCGCGCGGCCCGCGCGGTGTACGACATCACGGGACGCCGGCCCCGGTGGTACCGCCCGCCCTACGGCATCCTCACCGCGGGCCGGTGGCTGGCCGCCCGGCGGGCCGGGCTGCGCCCCGTCCTGTGGACCGCCTGGGGCAGGGACTGGACCGCCGACGCCACCCCGGGCTCCGTCCGCTCCCTGATCGTCGCGGACCTGCGCGGCGGGGGGACCGTGCTGCTGCACGACTCGGACCGGGTCTCGGCCGCCGGTTCCTGGCGCTCGGCTCTCGGTGCGCTGCCGGACATCGTCACCGGCTGCCGGGATGCGGGGCTGTCGGTGGGACCGCTCGCCGAACACGGGACCGGGGTGGGCCGCGTCCGCGGCGCGTCCGCCCGGCCCACAGCCGCGCCGGACGCTCCGGCCTGAGCGTCCCGGCCGGCAGCGGGCTGCATGCGGCTGAGGGCGGCCGGCCGCCGGGTGGTGCCGGGCGAGCGCGGCGAGGCGGTGCGGCACGCCGCGCGTGCGCCGACACGCCGGCCCGCGGCCTCGCCGCACCGGCCACCGGCGCGCAGACGACCCACCGTGCACCGGCCCCGTCCGAAGACGGGCCACCAGCTGCCGTCCGACGCCCCGGGGGACGGCAGGGCGCGGGGGGCGGCGGACGCCGGGTGTATCGGCGCGCCGGCCCGCGGCCTCGCCGCACCGGCCACCGGCGCACAGACGACCCACCGCGCACCGGCCCCGTCCGGACGGGCCGCCAGGTGCCGTCGAACGCTCCGCAGGATGGCAGGGTACGGAAGGCAGGGCGCGGCGGCCGAGCGCGGGTGGGTTCCCCGGACGGACCCGGGTCCCCGGACGGTCCGTGTGGGCGCCGTCCGAACGGGCAACTAGAGCATCCGCCTGCTTCGTCCCGGGAGCCCCCGATGTGGAAGCGCAAGAAGAGCGCACGGCGCGCCGCGGCACCTCGCCTCGAACTGTGCGACCTGTGTGCCGCGACGTTCCCGGCGGGTGAGGCGGTGATCGCCCATGTGCCGGACTTCTCCGCCGTGCACCCCGTCGACGAACGGTCCGACGGCATCCGTCTGCTCACCGCCTGCGGCGACGCCCACCTTGCGGTCCTGCGGGAGCTGTACCGGCGCCGTCCGTTCGTGCAGGAGGAGCTGTGGGCAGGGAAGATCACCCGGGCGCTGACCTCCGGCGCCCCGGCCCTGACCGTCGAACAACTCGCCTGCCGGACCGGCCTGCACGAGCCGCAGCTCCGCCGCGCCGTGGCGTGGCACAACCGGCACAGGCGGCAGGAGCGGGAGGAGCATACGGATCCGTGACGGCCGGGCCCCCGGGGCCGGCTCCTCCCGCCGTGCGGCGCGGCCGGCGGCTCCGCCCGCGCGGGCCGCTCAGTGGCCCAGGGCCCGGGCCAGCTGGTCCTTGTTCATCGAGGACCGGCCCTCTATGCCCTTGCGCTTGGCCTCGTCGTACAGCTCGTCCCGCGTCGGGCCGGAGCGCGAGGAGCCGCCGCCGGAGGACCGCGACCGCCCGCCGCTCCGGGAGGACGAACCGCCGCCCTTCCCCGAGCCGCTCCGGGAGGACTTCGTCTCCCCGGCCTGGGCACGTTGCTTGTTCACCGTGCGCGCGGCCATCTCCTTCGCCCGGCCGGCCGACGCGCCGCGCTCCTCCGCGCTGTCCTTGATGTGCTCGTACTGTCGTTCCCGCTTGGGACTCGATCCTGACGGCATGGGGAGAGCCACCTCCTCCTCCGGGCGCTGCCTCGGACCGGCAGCGCCGACTCGTTGTGCGTGGGAGTTTCCGCGAGGGCGGGGCCGAAACCGGCCCCGCCCTCCGCGTCACCCGGGTGGACCCCTCGGGGTGCGCGAGCCGGAGACGGCCTCGCGGAGCTCGAGCAACTCGCCCCTGCAGCCCAAGAGATCGCCCGCCTGACGGCGCTGGTCTGCCGTCAGGCGGGCGATGTTCTGGTGCCAGGCGACGGTGGTCCCCGGGCCACGCGCGGGAGCGGACCGCCCGGCCCGACGGCCGCCCACCGGCCGCCCCGTCCGCCGGAGGCGTCCCGCGTCCGGCCTCCGTTGCGGCACGCCGGGCGGTGCGCCGCGCCCGCACGACGGCCGTCCCAGCGCGGCGGTTCCCTCTCAGCCGCCGCACGCGGTCGGTCGGTCGCGGCGCGTCCCCGGCAGTGCGACGGCAGCCCCGCCGCCGCGCGGACGGGACGCCGACGACCTCCTCGCGGCGTAGACCGGCGGATCGCCGGCCGCCAGCCGGCGACCCGCCGGGTCGGGTGGTCGCGGTCCTGGTTCTTCCGGGCGCACCGCACCGTCCCTCGTTCGGCCCCCGGCGGCGCGCGCTCCCGCGGCGGCGGCGAGTGAGCTGCTTGGCTGGGCGGTGACCACGGACAGTCACGGACTCACCTCACAGGGGACGCCATGCTGCAGGCCGCCGAAGCACCGCCGACCGGGCCCGTGCCCGAGCACTGGGACGCCGTGGTGCGCGACATCGTCGAGCCGCTGGCCGGGAAGGTCGACCGCACCGGCCGCTTCCCGCGGGAGGGCGTGCACGCCCTCGCGGACGCCGGTGTGCTCGGCCTGCTCAGTTCGCCCGCGTACGGCGGGCCGGGCGGGGACCTGCGGCAGGCCGCCGCGGTCGTCGGGCGGCTGGCGGGCGCCTGCGGCTCCACGGCCATGGTGCTGCTGATGCACTACGCCGCCGTCACCGTCATCGAGGCGCACGGCGACGACGACGTGCGCGGCGCGGTGGCGGCGGGACGGCACCTGAGCACCCTGGCGTTCTCCGAACGCGGTTCGCGCAGCCACTTCTGGGCGCCCGTCGGCACCGCCGTCCCGGACGGCGCGGACGCGGTGCGTCTGGACGCGCACAAGTCGTGGGTCACCGCGGCCGGCGAGGCGGACAGCTACGTGTGGTCGAGCAGGCCGCTGCACGCCGACGGCGCCATGACGCTGTGGCTGGTGCCCGGCGGGAGCGCGGGCCTGGAGACACACGGCGACTACGACGGGTTCGGGCTGCGCGGCAACGCCTCCAGCCCGGTCACCGCCGACGGCGTGTCCGTACCGCGGTCGGCGATGCTCGGCGCGGACGGCGCGGGCCTGGCCATCGCCCTGGAACTGGTGCTGCCCTGCTTCCTGACGCTGAACGCCGCGTTCTGCCTGGGGGTGGCGGACGCACTGCTGGAGCTGACGGCGCGCCATCTGCGCGACACCCGCCTGGAGCACCTGGACGGGACGCTGGCGCAGCAGCCTGTCGCGCGCCGGCAGTACGCGGCCCTGCGGCTGCGCGCCGACGCCGCCCGCGCGCTCCTCGACGACACCCTCACGGCGCTGGAGGCGGGACGCCCCGACGCGGCGCTGCGGACGCTGCAGGTCAAGGCCCTGGCCGCCGAGACCGCGGCCGAGACGGCGGACGGCGCCATGCGGTTGTGCGGCGGGTCGGCGTTCCGCCGGGAGCTGGGTGTGGAGCGCCGGTTCCGCGACGCCCTGGCGCCGCGGGTGATGGCGCCGACCACCGAGGCGCTGTACGACTTGTGCGGCCGCGCCGGGCTCGGCCTCCCGCTGTTCGAGGGGGCGAAGTGAGCGGCCCGGCTTGATACCCGCCGGCAGCAACGGCTCAAGCCGGGCCTACTGGCGGTTAGTCAGATCCCCGCGTCCCACAAGACCTGATCACCAACCAACAAGATCTACTTTCACAACAGACCCTAGGCCGTGTTGCGTTCGGACAGCGGGATCAAGGCCTCGGCCATGTTGGTGTTCGGGCCGGCGCGCAGGCTGTGGGAGGTGACCTTGAGACCGTTGATCAAGGCGACGCCGGCGGCGGCCGCGCGTGCTTGCACCAATGGTCGTTCGGCGTCGAACCCGGGACAGGCACGGTCCACTACGTCCTTCCCCAAGGCGAGGCATGGTTCGCCAACTCCTCCAACGACCTCTGGCTGCGGACCCTTCACCACTACGGCCGGCACGTCAGCGAGTCCGAAATCCTCAGCGATCGGATGACCACGAGGACCAAGCCCTGCCCGAGCTCAGCATGCTCGCTGACGAACGCAAGAAGATCGATCCACCTGCCTTCGACGGCTACAACGGGTTCATCTGGGCCGAGTTCCTCGACCGCTGGCTCTGGTAATTGCTCGCGGCCACCACGATCCCCAAGCGATCACTCACCGTGTCCGGCGCGTCGAGCGGCTCGCGAATAGGCGACACCGCAACATGCGAGCCCACCAGTCCCGACGCCGGAACTGCCCTGGCAGGAGAAGATCACGAAGTTCAATGCCCTGCTCACCAACGCGGTCATCTTCCACAACGCCCTCGACATCGCCGAGATCGTCCGCCAGCTCAAGGAGGAGGGCCGCGTCATGGACCCGATGACCTGGCCCACATCTCTCGCCCTACCTGACCAGCACATCCGCCGCTTCCGCGAGCACTCCACCCATGAACTCGGCATCCAGCCCGAGGCGTACGATCCGAAACTCGATGTCGACTTCACCCAGCTCCGCGACCAGGATCTGCGTGTCGAGGGCTTCGGTACGGCGGCCTGACTACCCTCTTCGAGAAAGCCACGGATCACCATGCCCCACCCCACAGCGACGACCGGCCTGTGGCTCTACAGCTCCGGATCACCCGAACGGCGCGCCAGATCCGGTCGTTCCGGAACCTGTCGCGTGACCGCATAGTCGATCAGCGCGAACAGCGATGCGCGCGAGGGACCCTCCGGCAGTGCCTCAAGCGCGTCCGCCGCCCGGTCGGCTTGCTCCCGCGCCAGCGCACGGGTCACGTCGAGGGCTCCGCTGTCGCGGACGATTGCAACCGCCTCGTCGACATCGTCCGCCGTCAAGCACCCACGAAGAATCAGGCTCGCCAACCTACCTTGCGTGCGCCGCAGTGCGACCAGAACGGGGTGCGCCAGCGTGCCCTCGCGCAGTGCGGCGCCCGCGGCGTTGTCTACCGGGCGTGCGCCCCCGGTGAGAATACGGATGTCCTCCGTCAGTCGGAACGCGACGCCGAGCGCACGGCCGTAGCTCGCCAGTGCTCTGACATGTTCTGGATCGGCTCCAGCCGCGACGGCGCCGAGCTGGCACGGCAACTCGAATGACGATGCGGTCTGCAACTCGACCAGCGACAGATGATCGTCCTCGGTTACCCGCACGTCGAATGCGTGTTGCCGCTCGCGAATTCCGCCGGTGCACACCTTCGTGACGGCGCGGGAAATGAGTTCCAGCGCCTGAGGGCCGCCGTCGGTGGCGAGGTGCAAGGATTTCGACATCAGTAGATCGCTGACCAGGATGGCGAACCTGTTTCCCCATCTGGAGTGCGGTGTCGGCGTGTTCTCGACACCGAGTTGCGCGAGCGCCGCCAAGGCGCTCAGTTCGATCGCGGCGCCCAACTTGATGCGGCAGCGCGTGCGAGGATCGCCGAAATGGCTTGCCAGTAGCAACAACAGTGCCGGCCGGAACGGGACGCCGGGATCGCCCCAGCTCGACGTAGCCAGACGGGCCAGGAAGGGCCACTCGTCGCGGACGGCGCTCGTCATGAGCTCACCGACGCCGAGCAGATCGGTGCGTACGTCGACCCCTGGCGCCACCAGTGCGGCCACGTCGTCGATCGTACGGTTCGCCCTGAGTTCACCCATCCCCTCGGGCAGGAGCAGCGCCCGGCGGCACAGCGCGAACGGCGCGCGCTCACTGTTGAACGTGCTCTCGAGGACCCGCCAGACGAACTGGTACCGGTGCGCCGACCGGCGGCCGGCCGCCAGCCACCCGGAGTACGAGCTCTCCAGCAGCAGTGCATAGTCCAGCAGATTCGGACGCGCGGGATCGTGGGTCAATCCGCGGTCGATGACCTCGGCCGCCGTCCTTCCGGACTCAAGCGCGTAGCTGATGCCCTCCCCCGTGAACGGGTTCACCAGCGCAGCGGCATCACCGACGAGGAGGATGCCGTCGGCAACGCAGCGTCCGGGTGAGAAGTCGAGGCGAAACGGTGCCTTAGCCCACTTTCCGCGCAACGGGCCGCCGAACCTGCTCAACCGAGTGAGGAACTGCTGCAACACTTGATCCGCGCGGCCTTCGTAACCGGAACGGAACAACCCGACGCCGACGTTCGCTTCCGACGCGCCCGTCGGATTGATCCAGCCGAACGACGGCAGAAGATCCCGCCCGGTTACGTCGTCGAGCGGCAAGAAGACCTCTTGCAGATCCAGCAGTTTGTCGAGACCGGTCAGATAGCCGCGGACGCCGACGCCAAGGCCGCCCTCGGGCATGAGACCGACGGCGCGCGCCAGCAGCGACCGTGCACCATCGGCCGCGACGACCGCGGCCGCCCGGACGTCGATGAGACGGCCGGCACGGCATACCCGTACCCCGACGACTCGTCCGTCCTCGACGATCGGGGCTGTGACCGCGGCCCCTTCCCAGAGTTCGGCGCCGACCGCCACGGCGCGGCCACAGATGGCCTCGTCGAGCACGACGCGCGGCACGACGAGGCAGTGGCTGTCGGCGCCCAGATAGGCGTCGTAGGTGAAATCGCGCCAGCCATGACCGCGCATGTGGACCCGCGCGCCCCGCATCCGTTTTGCGTGGGGCAGGGAGCTGAGGACACCCATCGCGGCGAGGACCCGGACCGCACGCTGCGTCAGCGCATCACCACACACTTTGTCCCGCGGGAAGCACTGCGCCTCGAGCAGCAGGACCCGGCGGCCCCGGACCGCGAGATGGTAGGCAGTTGCGCTGCCCGCGGGCCCGGCGCCGACCACCACCGCGTCGTAGCAATTCGGCACGTTCATTCCACTCGGCTCGCGATACGTCGGGGCATGTCCGCGAGCGCGTCGCGGCCGGGGAACTCCGGGAGCTCGGCGAGTGCGGCGGCGGCGCGAGCGGCATACGCGCGCGCGAGTTTGCGCGTCACGTCCACGGTGCCGCTGACCCGCACCAGCCCTGCCGCCTCGGCCGCCTCGCGCGCCGTGAGGTTTTCGTGACGCAACAGCGCCGCCAGCCGCCCGCCCGGGTCCTGCCGCAGCGCAAGGAGAACCGAGTAGGAGAACACGCCGACGCGGAGATCGGCCCCTGTCGGCTTGCCCAGGCTGGCCGATTCGCCGACGAGATCGAGCAGGTCGTCGGTGAGCTGGAAAGCGATCCCCAGTTCCTGCCCGAAGCGAAAGAGTGCATCGACGTGTCCGGGCGCGCAGCCGGCCAGCTCCGCACCGAGCCGGCATGGCAGGCCGAACAGCGTGGCCGTCTTCATGCGAATGATCTCGAGATGCTCGTCCGTGGCCAGTTCCACGTCGTAAACGTGCTCGGTTTCCCGGAGCTGGCCGCTGCACACCGTAAACGCCGCTTCCGTCATGGCGGACATCGAGTCGCGCGGCAGGTGCGCCAGCTCGGCCATCGCACAGCCGAGCACATGCGTTCCCGTAGTGGCGGCACGTGCGTTGCCCCACAGCGAATTCACGCTCGGTGCTCCGCGTCTCGTCGCCGCACCGTCCATCACGTCATCGTGCAGCAACGATCCCATGTGCATGAGTTCGATCGCGGCGGCGGCGTGCATGAGCAGTGCTTCGTCGGCCTCGCCGAGGCTCGCGGAGAGGAACAGCAACTGCGGGCGAAGCCGCTTGCCGCCGTGACGAATCAACTCGCCGGCGATCCGGCCCAGGCCCTCATCCTGTCCGCTCACCGCCTTGTCCATGGCGTGGTCGAGCCGCGCGGCCCACCCGTTGTCGATCGGAGGCGGCAAGATCCTAGAGGAATGCATCGCGCAGCTCATCGAGCTGTGCGCGCAGCCTCGCAGACGCGAAGGCTAGTTCGGCGAATCTGACGAAGAAGCCATAGCCGTTGTGCAGGTCGCCTGCCGGAGCCCGGACGATGACATCTCCCCGGAAGTAGGCCTGAAGTGGTGTGAGGACGCCGCTCGCGATCGCCTGCGCGGCCTCCAGATACACGGCGCCATGCATCATCTCATCCGATCCGAGCCCCGGCTCGATCAGGACGTCACCACCTCCGACACGGACGTTAATCCGGCCGAATCCGAGCACAGCCAGGTTGGCCTTGCGGCCGTCGAACTCGTTCACCATCTCCTGGAACTCCACCGGGTTGTCCGTCCGGAAGTTCGTGACCCCACGTTTCACATGGATCGCCAGTGCCTTGTCGTTCGGGGTGACGCTTGCGGCTCGGGGCGCGAAGTCGTCGGACATGAACGTCTCTCCTCGTTGACGGTTTCCGACCGGTGATGTTCCGCGCCGTCACAGTGGCGGCGGTGTGGCGGTGACCGCCGCGAGTGCGTCGATCCTGCCGTACCAAAAAAGGCCAATCACTCCCGGCGTGTTCGTGACAATGAGTTTCTTGACCGCGCTGGGAGTCAGGGTGTCGTTCTTGTCCAGGATGAGCGCGGCGAGACCTGCCACGTGTGGGGTCGCCATGCTGGTGCCGGATTTGTTGATGAAACCCGGCGCGACGACGTCCTCCGGCTTTCCGGTTCCCGCCGCCCGCGCGGAGGCGATGGCGACACCCGGTGCTGCGACATCCGGCTTCGGCCTGCCGTCCGGCGTGGAGCCGTGGCTGGAGAATCCCGCGATCAAATCGTCGGCGGTGGTGGCACCGACGGTGATGACCCTGTGTGCGTTACCGGGACAGCGGATTGTGGGGAAGGGGTCCCCCCAGAATTCGGTGCCTTCGTTTCCGGATGCGACGGCGACCACCACGCCGAGGCTCACCAGACCGTCGGCTCCGGTGCACACCACGCAGGTGCCACCGTCGCAGTACCACTCGCCGTCGCTGAGTCGGTACCCCCAGCTGTTGCTGGCGACGTCGGCGCTGGAGGTCGCCACAGCGATCAACCCCTCGACCGCCCATTCCGGAGTAGCGTCCCCTTTGTCGTCCATAATGCGGATGTCGACAATGGTCGCTCCGGGGGCGATGCCGCGATATGTCGCGTTCTGGCTCGCTACGACCCCCGCGCAATGAGTTCCGTGGCCCCGGTCGTCGCGCTTTACCGCGGAACCGGTCATGTCCTGTTGCGGGCCGACGATGCCTGCTAGCGCGGGATGGGTGTCGTCGACGCCGGTGTCGACGACCGCCACGGAGATGCCCGCGCCGGTGGTACCGGGAGGCAGGACATCCGCCTGGATGTGCGGCCGGCTGAAGTCGAGCGCCTCTACGTGGCGCGGCTTGTTGCTGTTGATACTGCTGACATCGTCTCGCGCCGCCATCGCCAGTACTTCGGACGATGTCAGCGTGGCGAGCAGGCTGTGAGTCAGCCAGAACTCCTTCCGGGCTTCGATGCCTCGGCGTTCGAGGTCCGCCCGGATGCTCCGCAGGTAGACCTCGGCATCGGCTTGACGCGCCTCGATCGCCCGGGCCCGTTCGGACTTCGGAACAGTGGCGCCGCGCGCGGCAGCCTGGCCCGACACCAGGTTGATCATCACCTCGTGCACCGGCTCCTCGGGCGGGATGGGCGCACCCGTCCAGGTTGCGAGCTTGCGTTCCTCGCGCTCGACGAGAATTGTGTTAATGACCCACTGATCAATCTTGCGCACCGCGACCGGGTTCTCCGCCGTCAGCTCTTCCAGCTGCTTTCGGCGTCTCTTTTTGACGTACCAGTCGAACTGTTCGCGGCTGCGGTCGGCTGCGGACCGACCATCTCTTCCAGCAGTCGGCGAGGACACCCCGGCTCCTTTCAGTGCTCAGCCACGATCTCGACCTGCCTGGGCGAATTCAGAGTACCTGCCGGACCTCCGGGCCGCGCGCGACCGTGAGCAGCGACGGTAACGGAATTTCGAGCTGCGACGGTGCAATTGAGCCGGAACTCGCGGTTTTCACTGCGTGGCGCGCATCTGCCCGGCGCGGGCCTGGCCGGCACCACACGGCCCGGCGCGAACCTGGGACACGCGGACCTGCGCGGCGCGAACCTACCTAACCAGTGCGTGCCCTACAGCGGGGCGTGTGGTGCGTGCCGGTGTCACTGCCGGAGGCGCAGCCGGTGGGTACGACGGCAGCCAGGAGCGCGTAGGAACCTCCGACCACCTGGCCGCAGGCGCCCCTGCTGCCCCTGCACCACCTGGCGCAGCTGGGACTGACGGCGGGCGCCGACTTCGACGTCCTGCGCCACGACACCGGCGTCGGTCTGCACGGGGACCACGTCGGCGGGGAGCGCGACGCGGCCCGCGCCCTTATCGCGGGCGAGGCGGCCGCGGCCTGCATGCTGGACGCCGGCCACCTCCTCCTCGGCCAGGAAGGCATCCTGCCGCCGGGCGCCACCAGGACGCTGACCCGCACGGCGCCGTACGACCACTGCGCACTGCCGGCCGGGCCGTCGCTCGACGCGGCCGCCGCCGACCGGCTCGCGGACCTGCTGCTGTCCATGTCCTACGCCGATCCCGAGGTGCGCCACCTGCTCGACCTCGAAGGCCTGACACGGTGGGTGCCCGGGCGGGAGAGCGGTTTCGCGCACCTCGCCGCCGCGGTCGACGCCCTGGGCTTCCACGACGCGGACGGCCGGATCACGGCCCCCGGCTACCGGCCGTGACCGGCGACGGCGCACCGTCCCCTCGGTGAGAAGTCGGGCGCGGCGGGGACGGGGAGGGCGGTGACCGTGTGCGGCGCGCGACCTCACCTGAGAACGACCGAATGGGAGCCGCGTGGGACGAGTTCCCCGACCACGGGGGCGCCGGGCACCTCCCCCGCGACGAGCAGTCCGCCCGAGGTCTGGGCGTCGGCCAGCAGGAGGCGGGTGTCGGCGTCCGTGTCCCCGAAGTCGGTGAACGGCGCGACCCACTCCAGGTTGCGCCTGGTGCCGCCGCTGACATAGCCGTCCCGGACGGCTTCGCGGGCGCCGTCCAGGTACGGCACCGCGGCGGTGTCGACCACGGCGGTCACACCGGAGGCCCGGGCCGTCTTGTGCAGGTGCCCGAGGAAGCCGAAGCCGGTGACGTCGGTGGCGCACGTGGCGCCGGACGCCAGGGCCGCGGCCGCCGCGTCCCGGTTCAGGGCGACCATCGTGGCGACCGCCTGCTCGAACCGCTCGCCGGTGGCCTTGTGCCGGTTGTTCAGCACGCCCAGTCCGAGGGGCTTGGTCAGGGACAGCGGCACCCCGGGACGGCCGGCGTCGTTGCGTAGCAGCCGCTGCGGATCGGCAAGTCCGGTCACGGCCATGCCGTACTTCGGCTCGGGGTCGTCCACGCTGTGTCCGCCGCCGACGTGGCAGCCGGCCTCGGTGGCGATCTCCAGGCCGCCGCGCAGCACCTCGCGCGCCAGGTCGAACGGCAGGACGTCGCGGGGCCACGCCAGCAGGTTGACGGCGAGCACGGGCCGTCCGCCCATCGCGTACACGTCGGACAGGGCGTTGGCCGCGGCGATGCGTCCCCAGTCGTAGGGGTCGTCGACGACGGGGGTGAAGAAGTCGGCGGTGGACACGATCGCCTGCGCGGCCGCGCCGCCCTGCGCGGGCAGGGTGACGACGGCGGCGTCGTCACCGGTGGACAGGCCGACGAGGAGCGGCGTGTCGCTCGCGGCCGGAAGGGTGGCCGCGAGGCCTCCGAGCACGTCCTCCAGCTCACCGGGCGGGATCTTGCACGCGCATCCGCCGCCGTGCGCGAACTGCGTGAGCCGTACCGGCGTCCCGTGCGTCGCGGTCATGGTCGGCCTCCTGTGGGGTGCTGAAGCGGATGGGGTGAGGAACGGGACTCCGGGTGTCGCCGTGGAGCCTCGTCGAACGTGTGAAAGCGATGGCTCGGCCCGCCCGGGCGATGTCCCGCGCCGGTTCTGCGGCCGTCCCCGGCCGCAGAACCGGCGGCCGGGGACGGCCGCAAGGCCGGGCCGCCTGCCGACCGGTGACACCGCGCCGGCCGGCGGGCGGCGGCGCCCAATGGCAGGGCGTGGCCGGTGCCGGGTCGCAGCGTGGCCGGTGCCGGGCGGGTCCCGGGGCGTCCTGTAGCCTGACGGGCGGTGGAGGCGTGTGGGTGCCTGGTGGCCCTCCCGGTCTTCAAAACCGAGGTGCCCGAGGATCTCGGGCAGGCGGGTTCGATTCCCGTCCGCCTCCGTTCCCCTCCCCCGCCCGGCAGCGCCGGCGCTGGTCGTCCACGCGGTGCGTGTATCCCTCGGCGTCGAGCCGTTCGAGCAGGGGGACGGCCACCCTGCGGGTGGTGTCCAGGGCGCGGCGTGCCTCGCTCAGCGTGAACGGCTGCGGCAGCCGGCGCAGTACGGCGGCCGCCTGCGCCTCCGCGCCGGGGAGCAGCACGATGCCGTCGGCGATCCGCAGCAGCGCCCCCGCCGACACCGCCGCGGCCAGCGCCTTGCGGGTGAGCCCCAGTTCCGTCAGACGGCCCGCCTCCGGCGCGCGGAAGGGGGCCTTCTGCAGATCCCGGCGTACGGCGGCGACGGCCTTCTCGAGCGGTGGCGGCAGGGTCGGCCGCCGGCTTCCGGGGCCGTGGAGCCGGCCCTGGCGGGCGAGCAGGCGCGGCTCCCCCGGCGTCGCGGCGAGCGCGTCGACCAGGGCCCGGTCGGGCAGACCGAGCAGGCGCCGGGCCGCCTCCGCCGGCAGGCCCGGCTCCAGGGGGTGGCCGGCGGCGTACCGCTCCACCTCGGCGGCCAGCCGCTCACGCAGACGGCTCCAGTGGGCCTCGTCGGCCAGCCAGTCCCCGGCGACGGGCTCGGTGGGCGCCGGCACGCCCATGGCAAGCAGCTGCGAGCGCCGGATCAGCCCGCGCCGCCGCAGCTCCGCCCGGCCGTCGGGACGGCCGGTCATACCCGCGAGTTCCTCGGCCCGGGCGCGTCCCGCACCCCGCCGGGCCAGCCGCGGAGGCCGCACGTCCAGCACGGTCACGGCCGAGGGCACGTGCCCGCCGCCCGGTTCGCGCAGCACCGCCCGGTCCCCGACGCGCAGCGGCAGGGCCCGGTCCAGGGTCAGCCGGGCGGTGTCCTTCCCCAGCGGGCGGACGGTCACCGGGACCGCGGCCGTGCCGATGTGCAGGGTGACCGTGCGGGGCAGGTCGCCGACCGCTTCGCCGACGACCCGGACGTCCACGAGATCGGTCGGCAGCCACC
Source organism: Streptomyces sp. NPDC046831 (assembly GCF_040645305.1). NCBI lineage: Bacteria > Bacillati > Actinomycetota > Actinomycetes > Kitasatosporales > Streptomycetaceae > Streptomyces > Streptomyces sp. NPDC046831. The sequence continues at coordinate 48,897 of NZ_JBEYXZ010000002.1, forward strand.
GCTCCGGGGTCAGCAGCACCTGCCCGCGCCGCAGGAGGCCCTCCGGGGCGCCGTGCACGTTGACCGCCACGCGTGCGACCCCGCTGACGGCGGACCTGGTCTCGTGCAGGCACTGCAGCCCGCGGACCCGCAGCGCCGCCGACCCGTCCCCCGTCACCAGCCGGTCGCCCACCCGCAGGGTGCCCGAGCCGAGGGTGCCGGTGACGACCGTGCCGTGGCCGCGCACGGAGAAGGCCCGGTCCAGCCACAGCCGCACGTCTGCGTCGGCGGGCGGCACGGGCAGGCTGTCCGCCAGGCGGCCCAGTTCGGTGCGCAGGGCGTCGAGGCCGGCACCGGTCACCGCGCTGACCGCGACGGACGGCACGGTACCGAGCGAGGTGGCGGCCAGCCGCTCGACGGCGTCGGCGCGCACGGGCTCGGGGTCCGCCAGGTCGCTCCGGGTCACCGCGAGCAGGGCGTGCCGCACGCCGAGCGCGTCGAGGATCTCCAGGTGCTCCTGGGACTGCGGCTGCCAGCCCTGGTCGGCGGCGACCACGAACAGCACGGCGGGCACGGGGCCGACCCCGGCGAGCATGGTGGCGACGAACCTCTCGTGGCCCGGGACGTCCACGAAGGCGAGGTGCTCGCCGTCCGGTCCCAGCCTGGTCCACACGAACCCGAGGTCGAGGGTCAGTCCCCGGCGCCGCTCCTCCTCGTACCGGTCGGGTTCCATCCCGGTCAGGGCCCGCACGAGGGCGGACTTGCCGTGGTCGACGTGCCCGGCGGTGGCCAGGACCCGCATGGCTCCTACCCTTCCCCGGCCGCGCGCACGGCACCGGCCAGTCGCTCGTCGTCGTCGGCCGGCACCGCCCGCAGGTCGAGCAGGCACCGCCCCGCCTCGACGCGCCCCACGACGGGCGTCGGCCCGGTGCGCAGCGCGGACGCGTACCGCTCCGGCAGGGACAGCGCGGCGCTGAGCAGTGTCACGCCGGGGGCACCGCCGCCGCCCACGGTGGCGACGCTGTCGACGGCGTGCGCGTCGACGCCGTCGGCGCGCAGCGCGGAGGCGAGCCGGGCGGCCCGGCGCCTCAGCTGCTCCGGGTTGGCGGCGAGGGCCGTGGCGGTGGGGGGCGCGGGGCCGGTGAGGGTGGCCTCCAGCGCGGCCAGGGTCAGCTTGTCCACGCGCAGGGCGCGGGCGAGCGGATGCCGGGAGACGGACCGCACCAGCGGCTGCTCGCCGAGGAGCAGACCGCACTGCGGTCCGCCGAGCAGTTTGTCGCCGCTCGCGGTGACGAGGGAGGCGCCGGCCCGCAGCTGGGTCTCGGCGTCGGGCTCGTCGGGCAGCAGCGGGTGGGGGGCGAGCAGCCCGGAGCCGATGTCGACGACGACCGGGACGCCCAGCGCCGCCAGTTCGGAGGTCTCGGCGGCGCGGGTGAACCCGGTGATGAGGAAGTTGGAGGGGTGGACCTTGAGCACGAACGCCGTGTCGGGGCCGATCGCGGCGGCGTAGTCGGCGGCGGTGGTGCGGTTGGTGGTGCCGACCTCGCGCAGCCGGGCCCCGGTGCAGACCAGCAGGTCGGGCAGGCGGAAGCCGTCGCCGATCTCGACCATCTCGCCGCGGCTGATGAGGATCTCCCGGCCCGCGGCGAGCGCGGTCGCGACGAGGACGAGCGCGGCGGCGCCGTTGTTGACGACGTGCGCGGCCGCCGCCGACGGCACCCGGCCGGCCAGCGCTTCGAGGGCGGTGCGGCCCCGGCGGGCCCGCACCCCGGTGCCGAGGTCCAGCTCGACGTCCGTGAACCCGGCGGCCTCCCCCACCGCCTGCCGGGCGGCGGCGGACAGCGGCGCCCGGCCGAGGTTGGTGTGCAGCAGCACCCCGGTGGCGTTGATCACCGCCCGCAGCCCGCCGGCGGTGCGCGGCAGCAGGGCGACCGCCGTGTCCGCGACCCGCTCGGGCGGGAGGGTTCCGGTGCGCGCCTGCTCCTGCGCCTGCCGTACCGCCGCCTTCACCGCGCCGGGTCCGAGCCGCCGGGCCGCGTCCACCAGGCGCGGATCGCCGAGCAGGACGTCGGTACGGGGGATGCGGCGCCGGGCGTCGGCGGGGGCCCGTCCGCGGTCCGCGCCGCCGCCTCCGGTCACCGCCACCTCGGTCTCACCGGTCCGCTCCGGTGTGACCCGCTGCTCCACGACGCCCTCCTTCCGGGCCCGGCCTCCCGGCTCTGTGCAGGAGCGCCCATCGTCTCGCAGGGCCCGCGGCCGACGGCACGACACGCCGAGCGGCGGAACGTCTTCAGCGCACGTCTTTCCGCACATCACCAGGACATTCGCCGTTTTCCCCACGGACCCGGCCGGTCGCGGTCTCCCCGTGCGCAGGCCGGGGCGCCGGCGGGCCGGCGGGCCGCTCGGTTGCCCTCCGTTCGGCTCGGGGAACGGTCCCGGCGGGTCGGCGCGGACACCGGGTTCCCGGTCCGCCGGCGGGCGCACCCGCGCGACAGGTCCGATTCCCCGGAGCATGGCGGTGCGGTGGTGCTCCGCGTGCCCCCGAGCCCGGAGCGGGTCCTTGCGGTCCGCCGCCCCCGCACGGCCGGGGCCCCGTCTCCCGCACGGCCGGGGTCCGGCCGTGCGGGACCTCGCCGCTGTGCCGCCCGCACCCGCCCGGTGCCCCGGGCTGCACCGGGCTCAGGCCCGCGCGCGTGCGGGCGGCCGCCATCCGGGACAGCTGCTCGCGCACCGCCGCGAACCCCTCGGCCTCGGGGTCCGCCACGCGCCCGGAGAGGGCGACCGCGGCCAGGCGTCGACCAGGGCCCCGCTTGCCCGGAGCGGGTGTCGCTGCGCCGGCTCGTCGAGTACGTCGAGTACGTCGAGGCCACCGTCCGGCCGATGACGACGCAGCGCCTCCACCGCCTCGTCGCGGGAGACGGTGAACACGGTGCGGAACAGCGCCTCGTCGACGCTCCTGGAGGCCGTCGTCGACCAGCGGGCGCGTCCCGGCGGGCCCGGTCAGCCGGCGCGCCGGAAGAGGGTGGCGGGGCCGATCGCTCCGGGGCCGAACTTGTCGCGGATGCGGTCCATGGTCTCCTCGGCGACGAGGCGGGACTCGCGGGCGTGGTCCAGGCTGATCTGCTCCGCCACCTGGCCGGCGTCGACGAGGTCCTCACCCTTCAGGACGAGTCCGGTCAGCCGGCCGCGCTGGAGGCCGGCGGCGTCCATCAGCCGGTAGGCCAGGGCGCGCAGGTCCTCGTCGTGCGCGGACGGCTCCGGCAGGCGCCGGGTGGTGTCCCAGGTCGCTCCGCCGGCGAACTTCAGCACCAGGGTGAGCGCGCGGGCGGCCTGGCCGCGCCGGCGCAGCAGCCGGCCGAGCCGGACGACCAGGTCGAGCAGCGCCGCCCGGACCTCGGCACCCTCCAGGGCGTGCCGGGGGAAGGCGCAGCGCACGGCTGCCGTGGCGGGCAGGGCGCGCGGGACGACGGGGCGCGGGTCGATGCCGCGCGCCCGGTCGGCGGCCAGCCGTCCGGCCCGGCCTCCCAGCAGGCGCTGCACGGTGGCGGGCGGCGTGGCGGCGAGCAGGCCCACGCGGTGGATGCCGTACTCGCGCAGCACCTCGGCCTGGCGGGGGCCGATGCCGTGGAGGGCCTCGACCGGCAGCGGGCCCAGCCAGTCGGCGACCTCACCGGGGCCGACGGCGAGGACGCCGCCGGGGAGTTCGACCTGGGCGGAGGCGGTGGCCGCGACGGTGATCGACGGGCCGATGCCGACGCGTACGTCGACGCCCAGCCGGGAGATGGTGCGGATCCGCAGGACCTCGCCCAGGCGGCGGGCCTGCACGCCGTGGTAGCGCAGCGCGCCCTTCAGTTCGACCAGGGCCGCGGACGGGGGCAGCGCCTGCACGACCGGGGACAGGCCGGCCAACTGCTCCAGGACCTGCCGGTAGAGCTCTTCCGGCAGGCGGTCGGGGCAGCGCACGTGCATCACCGTCGACACCTCCGGCGCATGTGTCTGCGACGTCATGACTCTCACCTCCCAGACCCCACCCTATCGAACGTAAATTCGAACATGCGAGGCGCGCACCGCCGGATCATGGATCTAGAATCAAAAACGTGTTCGATGACTTGCCGCCCGACCTGGACCGCCTGCACACCCTGCGGGTGTGGCACGCCATGTGGCTGGCGCGCATCGACCGCAAGATCGCCGCGCTCAAGGAGCGGCAGGCCGAGGAGGAGCGGGGCCGCCGTCTGCGGCCCCGGCCGCCGGAGTGGCTCGTGGAACTCGGCATCGGCAGCGGACGCCGCCCGCTCCAGGTCCACACCGGCGACTGCCATCTGGCCGGCGAACGGCGCCGTCCCGTCAGCCGCGACGAGGCCCGCCGGCTCCTCGCCACGGGCCTGACCGCGTGCGGCCACTGCCGGCCCGACGCCCGGCTGAGCATCCTGGAGTTAGAGGCCCGGCGGAGGAGGGCGCGTGCCGGGCGGGCGGCCCCTTCCGTCCTGAGCTGTCGGCGGACTCCGTCCGCGGTTCTCACGGACCGGGGTGTCGCGGAGGGCCGAACGGGCCGCTTGCCGAGGTGCGACGGACCGGCCCGAGACACCGCCGTGCACCCGGGCGGTTCCGCCGTCCTCCTCATGTGCGGCGCGCCGCCGCGCCGGAGGCGCCCACGCCTGGTTTCCGTCCGGGCACCCGGAGAGGGTCAGCCCGGCCCGGGCACCCGGAGAGGGTCAGCCCGGCGTGTCCGCGGCGCGGCCCCCGCTCGCCGGCCGGCCCGGTGCCGGGGCGCCGGGGGCGGGCGGGCGGCCCGGTGAGGGTACCGGCCCAGCGTCCCGTGTCCTCCTCGCGTCCGGCTCGCCCCACCGGGCGCACCGTCCGGGCAGCCGCGTCGGCACCAGCGCGCGCCACCGTCCGTGCAGCAGGCCCAGGACGACGGCGGCGGCCACGGCGATCAGGTGCTCGCGGCCGGCCAGATTGGGCTCGAGGACCGACTCCGCCACCATCGAGCCGCCGGTGAGCGTGAAGACGACGGGGGCCCGCCGGACGATCGAGAGATAGGTGAACAGGCCCACCACCGCGGCGGAGGGCCCCGTGTCGAGCACCTGGCCGGTCTCCGGCGGCAGGCCCAGCCCCCACCGGCCCGGTCCCAGGGCGACCATCACCCGGACCGTCAGCGTGCCCGCCAGCGTGGCCGCATAGGCGATCACCAGCGTCCGGGTCCGGCCGAGCGTGAGTTCGGCCAGCGCGAACGCCAGGAAGAGCTGGGTGATGCCCGCCCACACAGGCAGATCCAGCGCGGGCACGTACAGCGACACCGGAGTGCGCAGCAGGGCCAGCCACAGCGGCAGGTCCGCCGTCACCCCGCCGAGGAGCCGGACCGCCGCCTCGCCGGCCGGCCGCTGGGCGATCGCATGGAAGAAGATGACGCCGAACGAGGCCAGGAACGCCAGGAACAGCCCGCCGAGCCCGCGCCGCAGCAGCCGCCGCACCGGATCGACCACGATCCCGTGCCACTCGCCGCGCAGGGTGCGGCCCGCGTACGCCGCGGCGCGCGCGAGCCGGATCCGCGGCGTGGACGGCCCGTCGCGGACCGTGGACCGCACGGCCCCCGGCGTCCGCGGCACCGGTCCCCCGCGCGCCGCGGCCCGCGCGCGCACCGACCGCGGCGGAGGGGACCCGCTGCGGCCGTCGGCCCTGTACGGTGCGCCGTCGGGCCGTGCCCCGCCCGCGCCCGGGAGCCGCGCGTCCCCGCGTCCGCGCTCCCGTCCGGCAGGTCGCCGGCTCCCCCGCGTCGCCCCGTCCAGCAAGGGCCCTCCCCTTCCCGCCCCGCACCGGCGGGCGTCGTACGCACCTCGTCCCGGCCGCGCGACGGCCGGCCGCGGCATGCACGCCCCGGCCGGCCGTCCTTCGCTCCGTCGTCCTCAGAGAGGGGTACCCGCCTCGCCGGGTTCCCCTTCCTGGTCCTCGTCCTCCCGTTCGGGCCCGGACTCCTCCCCCGCCTCGACGCCTTCCAGGGGCGTGCCGGCGCGCGTGCCCCGCTCCTCCTGGTAGCCCTCCGCGGCACTGGCCGTACCGGGGATCGTGCGCTCCTGCTGATCGCTCTCCGCGCCCGAGTGGGCGCCGGGCTCCTCGGAGCTGCGTGCCCGGTCGAAACGGTCGCCCTGCTCGTCGTTGTCACCGGTCATGTCGGTCCTCCTGTGCCGTTCGGAGATCCCCGGGTTCCCCGCAGTGCGAACGGAAACGGTCGCCGCCGGCCCCGGGCGGGGCGCGTTCACCGGTCCGGTCCGTGCTCGTCCGGCCGTCCGTGCACCGTGAGCAGGTCGTCGCGTTCGGCCAGCGCCTCCAGCGACAGCGTGCGGTAGCCGGCCTCCTCGAACAGGACCGTGATGCGGTCCCCGTCCTCGCTCAGCACGGTGCCGTCGCCCCACTGCCCGTGGCTCACCTCCGCCCCGACCGGATACTCGGCGGCGGTGGGGTGGGCGGGCCGTCCGCTCGCGGCGGCGTCCTCGTCGTCCCCCCGGGCCGCCCGTTCGTCGCAGACGTCGCAGTTGCCGCAGGGCGCCTGGTAGTCCTCGCCGAAGTAGCCGAGCAGGAAGTGGCGCCGGCAGCCGGTCGTCTCGGCGTACGCGCGGGCCATGTCGATGTCGACGCGGGTCCGGTCGGTGCGGTAATGGGCCTCGGCCGTCCGCGCGGCCTGTTCCACCGCGTCGGCCGCGGGCGTCCCGGCGACGGGGCTGACCTCCCCGTCCTCGCCGGTGGCGACGGTGCCGGCCTCCTCCAGCAGGTTCACCACCGCGGTGACCCGGTTGCGGGACAGGCCGGTGTCCTGGCGCAGCTCGTCCAGGTCGGCGGGGTCGTGCCGGTGGTCGTGGACGGCGTCGACGACCTCGGCGACGGTGTCGCGGGCGGGGGTGCGGCCGGCGAAGTAGGTCTGCATGCCGGTGTCCTCCGGCCGGTAGTGGAGCACGGCGAGGGCCGGCTCCCCGTCCCGGCCGCACCGGCCGATCTCCTGGTAGTAGGCGTCCAGCGAGCCCGGCAGCGCCGCGTGCAGGACGAACCGCACGTCCTCCTTGTCGATGCCCATCCCGAACGCCGAGGTGGCCACCACGACGTCGGCCTCGCCGGAGAGGAAGGCGTCGTGGATCCGCTCCCGTTCGGCGGCCTTCAGGCCGGCGTGGTAGGCCTCGGCGGCCAGCCCGAGGGAGGCCAGATCGGCGGCGTAACGCTCGGTGTCCTTGCGGGTCGCCGCGTAGACCAGACCTGGTTTCGGCTCGCCCGCGGCCCGCTCGGTCACGGCCCGGCGCCGGTCGTCCTCGTCCTGGAAGCGGCGCACCTCCAGCCGGATGTTCGGCCGGTCGAAGCCGGTCACCAGCACCCGCGGATCGCTCATGCCGAGCCGCTCGGCGATGTCCTTGCGCACCGGCGGGGCGGCGGTCGCGGTCAGGGCCAGCACCGGGGGCCGTCCCACCCGCCGTACCGCCTGCTCCAGCCGCAGGTAGTCGGGGCGGAAGTCGTGCCCCCAGGAGGACACGCACTGCGCCTCGTCCACCACGAAGAGGGCGGGCCGGGCTCCGGCCAGCCGGTCCACCACGTCGTCCTTGGCCAGCTGCTCGGGCGAGAGGTACACGAACCGGACGCCGCCGTCCTCCACCGCCTCCCAGGCGGCCCTGGTCTCGGCGGCGGAGAGGTCGGAGTTCACGGCGACGGCGCCCGGGGCCCGGTCGCCCCCGGGCAGCCCGGCGATCTGGTCCCGCTGCAGCGCCAGCAGCGGCGAGACCACGACGACCGGTCCGGACAGCAGCGCGCCGGGCACCTGGTAGACGGCCGACTTGCCCGATCCGGTGGGCATCACCACGAGGGTGTCCCGGCCGTCCAGCACGCTCTCCATCGCCGCCAGCTGTTCCGGCCGCAGCGTCTCCCAGCCGAACACCTCGGCCGCCGTCTCCCGCAGCCGCGTCTCGTGCTGCTGCCGCTCCCTGTGCTCACCGCCCATGACGGTCTCCCTCACTTCCCGCCGCGGGTGACGACCGGGCGGCCCTGTTCGCGGCGCCCCCTGGGTACCCCCGTCGCCGACGCGCCAGTCCACCGGTCCGGCCGGCCGTCGAGGGGCGTCCGCCGTCCCGTGCCGGCGGACCCGCGGCCACCGCCCTCCGCCCCGGCGGGCTCCGGGCGCGAACCGCGCCGCGGGCGTTCGGCGGACCGCGGTGGGCCCGGGTCCGCCCTGCCCACCGCAGCGGAGCGGGTGCGCGTCGCCCGAGCCACGTCCGGGTCGCCCGCGTCACCCGCCCGGCGGGAACCGCCCGTCGCCGTCCGGGCCGTCGTCGGGGCCCGTGTGCGGAGGCGCGGTGGGCGGGGACGGGGCGTGCGGGGGCGCGTCGAAGTGCACCGTGACCTTCTGGAAGCCCTTGTAGGACTCCGTCGCCGCGTAGGACCGGTAGGCCCGCAGGTCCCCCGGACTGAGGTGCACACGGTCGGTGAACGGGCTCAGCAGACTGCGCGGCCACAGCCGCAGGCACCGCACCGCGCTGATCTCCGCCGTGACGAGGTACACCAGCGACCCCAGGTAGAGCCAGGCCAGCAGGCCGAGCACGATGCCGAACATGCCGTACGTCGCGGTCGTGCCCCGGAGCACGTTTCCGACGTAGTACGAGCCGCCCCACTGGAGCACCTGCCAGGCGCACGCGCCGCCGAGGGCCGCGCCGTACATGAGCCGCAGCGGCATCCGGCGCCGGCTCAGGAGCCGGTAGCTGAGGAGCAGCAGCAGCGAGTTGAGCGCGACCGCCGCCAGCGCGACGGCGACGCGCACCCCGCCGGCGGGCCGGGTGCCGAACACGCTGGCCGCCGACTCCGCCGAGGACAGCGCGGTGGTGACGCACAGGCCCAGCGCGAGCAGCGCGAGGAACTTCAGCCCCTTCAGCCGTGAGCGCAGCGGGTCGGGGCGGGCGTGCCGCGGCACCGCGAAGATCTTGTTCAGCGCGTGCTGCGCCGCCTGCGCCACGCCGAGGGCGCCGTAGACGCTGCCCGCGACGCCCACGGCGACGGCGGCCGCGCTGCCGTGGAAGGAGTGGAGGTTGTGCCCGAGCTGGTCGCCGATCACCGGGAACTCGCTCAGGGCCGAGTTCAGCACCGACTGCTGCACCTGGGGGTTGTCGCTGAGCACGGTGCCCAGCAGCGCGACGAGGAGGAGGAGCAGCGGGAACAGGGAGATGAAGCCGTAGTACGTCAACAGCGCGGCCAAGTAGGCGGCCTGGTCGTCGTAGAACTTGTACGCCACGGCCAACGGCAGGCCCGCCCAGCGGTGCCGCCGCTGATATCGGTCCAGCCGGGCCAGCACGTCCATGCGCTCTCCCACACCGTCGGCCGGGGTCCACCGATGGCGGGCTCCCTCTCCTCCGGTGCCCTGGCCAGGGGTTTCCATGCCGTCACGTCACTGGCCGGCCGGCTTCCGCGCCCCCTTCCCGTTCCCGGAGTCGATCCGTTCCTCACGGTCCGAGGACGGCCAGACGTACGGCAGGTCGTCGGGCACGTCGGGGAAGAGGGCGCGGTATGTGCCGGGGTCCTTGCGCACGAGCGCCGAGCGGTGGCTGCGGTGCACGGCGTCGTCGCCGAGCCAGGGCGGCAGCTCGCCCGCCGCGGCCAGTTCGCCCTGGCCGCGCACGGGGGTGCCCGGACGGTACACGCCGAGGTCGGCGACCATCGTGGCCGCACAGCTGTCCTGGTGCCCCTGCTCGCGCCAGACGCGGCAGATCTCCAGGCCGTACCGGACCAGGGCCTCCTCGTACCCCGTCCACATGCGCACGGCCGGGTGCCGCCGCCAGCCGTAGCCGGGCACGGTCAGGCCGCGCAGCACCTGCAGCGCCTCGACGCGCTGTTTGCCCAGTCTGCGGCGGTCCAGGGCCAGCGCGGACTCCGCGAAGCCGGGATACGGGAGGAAGGTCTGCATGGCGTCGTCCGCGGTGCGTGAGGCGTCGGCCGGCCGGCCCGGGCGTTCTCCCACCGCGCCTCCCCGACGCCGCGCGGTGCGGCCGGGGCCGGGCCCGCCCGCGCTTCCCCTGAACGGCCCACCACCGGTGGGGCGCAGGGGGCGAGTTCGCGTGAGAGGTGTGACGGTGGTGGAAGGAATGGCGCACGTGCGAGTCCGAGGACGGGTCCCCAGCGGCGGTCCAGGACAAACCCGAGGAGACCCGAGGAGGCAGGATGCCCGAGGCGGTGGCCGAGGAGGGCGTCGCGTGCGCCGGTGGTGACGGCGGTGCCGCGTGCGCCGGTGCCGGCACCGCGCCGGCGGACGGCGTCGGGCGGGCCTTCCGGCAGGTGAGCGCGGTCGCCGACGCCGTCCTGTACGAGGGCTACCTGCTGTACCCCTACCGCCGCTCGTCGCCCAAGAACCGGGTCCGCTGGCAGTTCGGTGTCCTTCTGCCGCGGGACTGGGCGGAGCGCGACGGACCGGTCGTTCCCGGCGTGTCGGGGTCCGCCGAGTCCTGGTACCAGCAGACCGAGTGCCTGCTGCGGCCGGGACGCCCGGGCGCGCTCGTCCGGATCGTGGTGCGGTACCTCCAGACGCAGCACAAGCAGGTCGAGGCGGCCGGCGGGGAGGGCCGCCACCGTCCGGTCCAGTCGCTGCGGACGGGCGACGGCACGGCCCACCTGTCGTTCGACGAGGCGGTGCCGCGCGAGGCCGCCCTCGACGTGCCGCTGGAGGACCTGCTGGAGGGCGAGCACGTCCTCGCGGTCGAGGCGGCGGCGGGCGAGGAGACGACGGCGCTGCCGGAGGGCGCCGGACGGGTGGTCCGGCGCCGCCAGAGGGTACGGGCGCGCACCGTGCTCGCGGCCGAACGGCTTCCCGGCGGCGTCTGCCGGCTCCGGGTGCGCACCGAGAACACGGGACGGGCGGGCGACCCGCGGGCGCCGCGCGAGGAGGTGCTGCGCCGGGCGCTGCTGGCCACCCACACGCTCCTCGGCGGCGAGGGACTGGAGTTCTTGTCGCTGATCGACCCGCCGGCGGACCTGGCGGAGCACGCGCGCGCGTGCCGCAACGCGTTCACCTTCCCCGTCCTCGGCGGCGAGCCGCCGGCCGGCGGTCCCGCCGCCGCCGGGCCGGACGGCGGCACCGCGTCGGTCGTCCTGTCCGCGCCGATCATCCTGCCCGACCGGCCGCGGGTGGCGCCGGAGAGCCCGGGCGACCTGCACGACGCCGCGGAGATCGACGAGATCCTGACCCTGCGCACCCTGCTGCTGACCGACGAGGAGAAGCGCGAGGCACGCGCGACCGACGCGCGCGCCGCCCGCATCCTGGACCGCGTCGAGACGATGCCCCCGGAGGTCCTCGGCCGCCTGCACGGCGCGATCCGCTCGCTGGCGCCCGCCGGACCCGGCCGCGCGGTGCCGGGCGCGGCCACCGCCCCGGCCGGTGGCGGCCAGGCCCCGCCCGCCACCGCCGCCGGCGGCCGTGCCGCGCCCGCCGCCGGTGACGAGGCTCCGGCCGCGCGCACCGGCACGCCGCCCGGCGCCGGCGCGCCCGGTGACGGGACTCGCGGCCCCCTTCCGCCTCCCGCCGCGCCCGCCGAGCGCCCCGCCTGGTGGCACGAAGGCGCCGACGAGGGGCTGTCCCCGGCGACCGATCCGGTGGTCGTCAACGGCGTGCCGGTGCGCGGCGGCAGCCGGGTGCGGCTGTGCCCGCGGGGCAGGGGCGCCGACGCGCAGGACATGTTCCTGGCCGGGCGGACCGCGCGGGTCGCCGCCGTCTTCCACGACGTCGACGGCGGCGCGCACCTCGCCGTCACCCTCGACGACGATCCCGCGGCCGAGCTGAACGGCTGGTACGGCCGCTTCCACTACTTCCGGCCCGAGGAAGTGCGGCCGATCCAGCCGGGGGACGGTGCCGGCGACCCGCCGGCCCCGGCTCCCGCCGCCCCCTGACCGCGACGTGCGACACACGCCCGACTCCGAGACCCCCGCAGCGGAGGCCGATGACATGACCACTCACAGCAGCACCACCGAAGTCAGCCGGCAGCCTAGCCGGGCCGAGGTGCGCCAGGGCTTCGACGAGATCACCATCCTCTGGATCTCCGAGGGCATGAGCTGCGACGGGGACACCGTCTCCCTCACGGCCGCCGGCCAGCCCGGCATCGAGGACGTCGTCCTCGGCCTGATTCCCGGCCTGCCGAAGGTGAACCTGGTCAACAAGGTTCTGTCGCCGAGCCTGGGCGGAGAGGACTTCCTCGCCCCCTACCGGGAGGCGGCCCGGGGCGAGCTGGCGCCGTTCATCCTCGTCATCGAGGGTTCGATTCCCAACCAGAACATCATCGAGGGCGACGGCTACTGGACGTCCTTCGGCAACGACCCCGACACCGGTCAACCGCTGACCCTGAACTGGTGGATCGACCAGCTGGCCCCCAGGGCCTGGGCGGTGGTGGCCGCGGGCACCTGCGCGACCTACGGCGGCATCCACGCCATGGCCGGCAACCCGACCGGTTCCATGGGTCTCGCGGACTACCTGGGCTGGGACTTCACCTCCCAGGGCGGTCTGCCGATTGTGAACGTGCCCGGCTGCCCCATCCAGCCGGAGAACTTCATGGAGACCCTGATCTGGGTGCTCTACCACGCGGCCGGTTCCGCTCCCCCGCCCCCGCTGGACCACATGCTGCGCCCGCAGTGGCTGTTCGGCAAGACCGTGCACGAGGGCTGCGACCGGGGTTCGTACTACGAGCAGGCCAGCTTCGCCAGGGACTACAACTCCCCCAAGTGCCTGGTGAAGACCGGTTGCTGGGGCCCCGTCGTCAACTGCAACGTGCCCAAGCGCGGCTGGATGGCCGGCCTCGGGGGCTGCCCGAACGTGGGCGGCATCTGCATCGGCTGCACGATGCCCAGCTTCCCCGACGCGTTCATGCCGTTCATGGACGAGCCGCCGGGCGGCACCCTGTCGTCGCTGGCCATCAGGCCCTACGGGGCCGTCGTGCGCCGGCTGCGCGGACTGACGAACGCCGTGGTGAACCACGAACCCAAGTGGCACCACAACAAGGACAGGCTGACGAGCGGTTACGACCCGCACTGGCGCGCCTGATGCCGCGCGGACCGCTCACCCCCACCCCCACAACGGACACGGACAGCGAGGGACAGTACCGCCGATGACCACAACCGAGTCCCGGCCCACTGGGCGCAAGCCCGCCCAGCTCGTGGACATGTCCTGGGATCCGATCACCCGCATCATCGGGAACCTGGGCATCTACACGAAGATCGACTTCGCCAACCGGGAAGTCGTGGAGTGCCACAGCACCTCGTCGCTGTTCCGCGGCTACTCGGTGTTCATGAGGGGCAAGGACCCGCGTGACGCGGGTTTCATCACCTCGCGCATCTGCGGCATCTGCGGCGACAACCACACCACGTGCTCGGACTACGCCCAGCAGATGGCCTACGGCGTCAAGCCGCCGCGGCTGGCCGAGCACATCGTCAATCTCGGCGAAGCGGCCGAGTACATGTTCGACCACACGATCTTCCAGGACAACCTGGTGTTCGTGGACTTCTGCGAGGCGATGGTCAAGGCCACGAACCCCGGGGTGCTGGCCCGCGCCGAGCGCACCGACGCCCCGCGGGGCGGGATCCACGGCTACCGGACCATCGGCGACATCATGAGGGCCTTCAACCCCTTCGAGGGCGAGGTCTACAAAGAGGCGCTCAAGATGAGCCGGATCACCCGGGAGATGTTCTGCCTGATGGAGGGGCGGCACGTCCACCCCTCGACGCTGTATCCGGGCGGCGTCGGCACCATGCCGCAGCCGAACACGTTCACCGACTACCTCGCCCGGCTGATGCGGGTCGTCGACTTCGTCAAGAAGGCCGTCGCCATGAACGACGACGTCTTCGACTTCTTCTACGAGGCCCTGCCGGGATACGAGGAGGTCGGGCGCCGGCGCGTCCTGCTCGGCTGCTGGGGCGCCTGGCAGAACCCGGACGTCGTCGACTACCGCTACGACACGATGAACGAGTGGGGCAGGGCGATGTACGTCACCCCCGGCATCGTCGTCGACGGGCAGCTCGTCACCAACAGCCTCGTCGACATCAACCTCGGCCTGCGGGTCCTGCTCGGCAGCTCCTACTACGAGGACTGGGTCAACGACCAGCCGTTCGTCACGCACGACCCGCTCGGCAACCCGGTCGACATGCGCCACCCGTGGAACCAGACGACCGTCCCGGTGCCGCAGAGGCGGAACTTCGACGAGAAGTACAGCTGGGTGATGAGCCCGCGCTGGTACCACCCGGAGACGGGACAGCACCTCGCCCTGGACACCGGCGGCGGCCCGCTCGCCCGCCTGTGGTCGACCGCGCTGAGCGGGCTGGTGGACACCCCGTACGTCAAGGCCACCGGCAACAGCGTGCGCATCTCCCTGCCGAAGGGCGAGAAGCTGCCGGAGACGACGCTGGAGTGGCGCATCCCGCAGTGGAGCAACACCATCGAGCGGGACCGCGCCCGGCCGTACTTCATCGCCTACGCGGCCGCCATGGCGCTGCAGTTCCTGGAGGAGGCCATGGAGCTGCTCCGGGCCGGCGAGACCAAGGTGTACGAGAACTTCGAGGTGCCCGACGAGGCGATCGGCTGTGGCTTCCACGAGGCCGTGCGCGGCGTCCTGTCCCACCACCTGGTGATCCGGGACAAGAAGATCGCCAACTACCACCCGTACCCGCCCACCCCGTGGAACGCCAGCCCCCGGGACATCTACGGCACGCCGGGGCCGTACGAGGACGCCGTCCAGGGTCAGCCGATCTTCGAGGAGAACGGGCCGGACGACTTCAAGGGCGTCGACATCATGCGCACCGTGCGCAGCTTCGACCCCTGCCTGCCGTGCGGGGTGCACATGTACGTCGGCAAGGGCAGGACGCTGACGACGCTGCACTCGCCGACGTACGGGGCCGACCGTGGCTGACGCCGGGCGGCCCCCGGCCGCCGGGGCCGCGCGCCTGACGGACCCGGCGGTCGAGACGCGGCTGGCCCGGCTGGAGGAGCTGCTGGCCGGCATGGAGCACGCGCCGGGTCCGGCGGCCCGCCAGGCCGTCGAGGCGGTCCGGCTGCTGACGGAGGTGTACGGCGAGGCGCTCGCCCGGGTCATGGACGGGGCGGACGACGGCCTCAGCCGGCGCCTGGCCGACGACGAGCTGGTGGGCCACCTGCTGGTGCTGCACGACCTCCACCCGCATCCGGTCGAGCAGCGGGCGGCGCGCGCGGTGGAACGGCTGCGGCCCGCCGTGCGGGAGCGCGGCGGCGACGTGGAACTCGTCGCCGTGGAGGGCCGGGTGGCGCGGGTCCGGGTGACCGAGGCGGGAGGGTGCGGTGCCGGCTGCGGCGGCGGGACGGCCGGCGTGACGGAGGCGGTCCGCGCGGCCGTGCTCGCCGCCGCCCCGGAACTGACGGCGGTGGAACCGCTGCCGCAGACCCCGCGGCCCGCCGCCGCGGCGTTCGTGCCGCTGGACGCGCTCGCGGTACGCGCCGCGCCGCGGCCGCAGGGGGCACGGTGAGCGCGGAGGGCGCGCTGGCCCGCCTGGTGCGCTCCTCGGCCGAGCAGGCGGCCGCGTCGGAGGAGGCGTGCGACCTGTGCGCCGCGCCGGTGCCCGGGGAACACCGCCATCTGTTCGACACCGAGCAGCGGGAGCTGCGGTGCGCCTGCGGCCCCTGCTCGGTGCTGTTCGCCGCCGACGGCGCGGGCGGCGGCCGGCACCTGCTCGTCCCCCGGCGCCGCGTCCGGCTGCCGCCGGTGGACACCGGCGTCCTGGGCGTGCCGGTCGGGCTGGTCTTCTTCGTGCCGCACGCCGACGGCACGGTCACCGCGCAGGGGCCGAGCCCGGCGGGCGCCATGCGGTGGGAGGTGGACGCCGCCGGCTGGCGCGAGGCGGTCGCCGGGTGTCCGGCGCTCGCCACCGTGGCACCCGAGGTGGAGGCCCTGCTGGTGAACACCGTGCACGGCCTCGACCACCACTGGATCGTGCCGGTCGACGACTGCTTCCGGATGGTCGCCGTCGTCCGGCGGGAATGGCGGGGTCTGGCCGGCGGCGGCCGGGTGTGGCCGGCCGTCGAGCGGTTCTTCGAGGACCTCACCGAGCGGTCATAGGACGTGCTCCGCCGCGCCGGCCGCGTGGGCGGCGGGCGGAGGCGAGGAAGGAGAGCCCCATGGGCACCATCAGAGTCGGGCGGAGCCAGGCGAGGCCCGACACCCCGACGCACGTACGCGGTCTGCACCAGGGCAACAGGGGACCCTACGAGCACCAGACCGGGCACCACGAGGACGGCACCTCCGACGCGCGCCGCTCCACCGGGATCCACTGGAAGCGGCATGACGTGCTCCTGGAGAGCATGCCGAACATCTCGCCGGGATGACCGCGACCGACGGCAGGAGGCGACCGGAATGAACGTACGGACGACAGGGTGTCCGCCCGCGGCAGCCGCCGCGGACCACCAGGGCAAGGGAACCGGCATGACCGCACGGCAGCTGACGAAGGTCCAGGCCGCCGTGGTGGGCGGTCTGGTGGTGGCACTGATCGCCTGGGAGATCCCCGGCATCGTGCGGGAGCTGAGGATCTGGCGCATAACCGGCGGGCTCCGCGCGAGCCGCCGGTACCCGTGAGCCGCCCCGTGCACGAACTGTCCATCGCGACCGCGATCGTGGAGCAGGCCGGTGAGTTCGCGCGGCGGGACGGCGCGGATGCCGTCACGGCGGTGACCGTGCGGGTCGGAGAGCTGGCGGGTGTCGTGCCCGACGCCCTGCGGTTCGCCTTCGAGGTGGCCCGCGACGGCACCGCGCTCGCCGGGGCCCGGCTGGAGATCGAGCACGTCCCCGCGCGGGGGTACTGCGACGGCTGCGCCGAGGAGTTCGCGGTGGGCATGCCCCCGCTCTTCTGGTGCCCGCGCTGCGACCGGCCCTGCGCGGAGCTGCGCAGCGGCCGGGAGCTGGAGATCACCGGTGTCGAGCCCGCGCCGGCCGCGGCCCCGCCGTGAGCGGTGCGGGCACCCCCGGGTGCCCGGCGAACCACCGCGCCGCCGCCCGCGGACGGCGTGCGCACCGCGACCCCGCCGACGGGAGCCGGCGGGGTCGCGGTGTGTGGCGGGCTCAGCAGATGCGGGGCAGCTGCTCCCCCAGCGGCAGGTCCACCACCCGGGTCCCGCCGAGGCCGGTGGAGACGACGACCATGCCGGGGTGCTCGGCGACGCACTCGCCGACGAGGGCGGCGCCGGCGCCCCGCGGGTGGGCGCGCATCGCCTCCAGCACGGCGTCGGCCCGCTCACGGGGCACGAAGGCGACCAGGCGGCCCTCGTTGGCGACGTAGAGCGGGTCCAGGCCGAGGAAACCGCAGGCGTTGGCCACCGCGTCCGGGACCGGGACGGCCCGCTCGTCCAGCCGGACCCCGGTGCCCGAGGCGCGGGCGATCTCGTTGAGGGACGCGGCGAGTCCGCCGCGGGTGGGGTCGCGCAGCACGTGGATGTCGGGGGTGACAGCCAGCATCGTCGCCACGAGGCCCGCCAGGGGCGCGGTGTCGGAGGTGACCTCGACGCCGAACTCCAGCCCCTCGCGCACGCTCATGATCGCCACGCCGTGCAGGCCGATCGGGCCGCTGACGAGGACGGCGTCCCCCGGCCGGGCGCGCTGCGGGCGGATGTCCACGCCGTCGGGGACGAGGCCGATGCCGGCGGTCGTGACGTAGACGCCGTCGCCGTGCCCGGCCTCGACCACCTTGGTGTCACCGGTCACGACGGTGACACCGGCCTCCTCGGCCGCCGCGCCCATGGCGCGCGCGATCCGGCCGACGACGTCCAGCTCCACGCCCTCCTCCAGCACGAAGGCCGCGGACAGCCAGGCCGGCCGGGCGCCGCTCATCGCGAGGTCGTTGACGGTGCCGTTGACGGCCAGGTCGCCGAGGCTGCCGCCGGGGAAGAACAGCGGCCGGACGACGTAGGAGTCGGTGGAGAACGCCAGCCGGGCGCCGCCGACGCCGAGCACGGCGGAGTCGGCGAGCCCGGCCAGGGTGGGGTTGCCGTAGGCCGGGGCGAAGACGTGCTCGATCAGTTCGGCCGACAGGGCGCCGCCCCCGCCGTGGCCCATCACGACGACGCCCTGGTCGCGCAGGGGGGCGGGGCAGGTCCAGTCCGCGGGGTCGACCAGGGCGCCGGCCCGCGGATCAGCGAGTTCAGCCAACGGGGTTCCTCTCCTCCTGCGGGACGCGGGAGCCCTGCGGGACGCGGGCTTCCTGCGGGACGCCGCCGCCCCCTGGGACGCCGTCACCCTGCGGGCGCGGGCCGTTCATCCGCCGGTACAGGTAGTAGGCGGCGCAGGCGCCCTCGTTGGAGACCATGGTGGCGCCGAGCGGGGTGCGCGGGGTGCAGGCGGTGCCGAACGCGGAGCACTCGGTCGGCTTGATCAGCCCCTGCAGGACCTCGCCGGCACGGCACACGGCGGGCTCCTCGGTGCGGATGCCGGTGACGTCGAAGCGGTGCTCGGCGTCGTACGCGCGGTAGGCGTCCGACAGGCGCCAGCCGCTGGCGGGAATGCGTCCGATGCCGCGCCAGGAGCGGTCGGCGACCTCGAACACCTCCTCGATCATGCGCAGCGCGGCGGGGTTGCCCTCCTCGCGCACGGCCCGGGGGTAGGCGTTCTCCACCGTGTGCTCGCCGCGCTCCAGCTGGTGGACGGCGCGGCGGATGCCCTCCAGGATGTCCAGCGGTTCGAAGCCGGTGACCACGATGGGCACGCGGTGCCGGTCCGCCAGCGCGGGGTACTCGGCGGTGCCCATGACGCTGCACACGTGCCCGGCGGCGAGGAAGCCCTGCACCCGGCAGGACGGCGCGGTCATGATGGCCTCGACGGCCGGTGGCACCCGCACGTGGGACACCAGCATGCTGAAGTTGCCGAGGCCGAGGCGGCGGGCCTGGTGCACGGCCATCGCGTTGGCGGGCGCGGTGGTCTCGAAGCCGACGGCGAAGAAGACGACCTGGCGGTCGGGGTGGCTGCGGGCCAGTCGCAGGGCGTCGAGCGGGGAGTACACCACCCGGACGTCACCGCCCTCGCCCCTGACCCGGAACAGGTCCCGGCCGCTGCCCGGCACCCGCAGCATGTCCCCGAACGAGCAGAAGATCACATCGGGGCGGGCGGCGATCTCCAGGGCCTTGTCGATGACCTCCAGCGGGGTGACGCAGACGGGGCAGCCGGGGCCGTGGATCAGCTCCACCTCCTCGGGCAGCAGCTGGTCGATGCCGTGCCGGATGATCGAGTGCGTCTGGCCGCCGCAGACCTCCATCAGCGCCCAGGGCCGGGTGACCGTGGCGCGGATCTCCTCCAGCAGCCGCCGGGCCAGCTTCGGGTCGTGGAACTCGTCGGTGTACTTCATCGGGCCTCCTCCCCGCTCACCGCGCTCTCCGCGCGCTCCGCGGCCCGGGGGGCGTGCGGGGCGGCGGTCGCGGCCTGCTGCGCCGCCTGCTCCCAGGCGTCGCCGAACTCCTCCTCCAGCAGTCCCAGCTGCTCGAACAGCTCCAGGGACGCCCGGGCCGACTCCTCGTCCAGGCGCTGCAGGGCGAATCCGACGTGGACGATGACGTACTCGCCGACCTCCACGTCGGGCAGGTATTCCAGACACGCCTGCTTGCGCACACCGCCGAAGTCGATCAGCCCGGTGAGCGGGTCGGTGCGGTCGTCGATGGCCACGACCTTGCCGGGCACTGCCAAGCACATGGGTCACTCCGTCTCGTCGCTGTCTGGGCCGGCGGTGGTCCGGCGGCCCGGCCGGCTGACCGGGTCCGGGCGCTCACCGGGCCGGTCCCGGGCTTCGCCCGTCCTGACGCCGGTGCGCGGCGACCACGAGCTGGCCGAGCGCCAGCCCGCCGTCGTTCGGGGGCACTTCGCCGTGGCACAGCACGGTGCAGCCGTCCGCGGCGAGCAGCGCCGCGCAGCTCTGCTCCAGCAGGCCGTTGGCGAAGACGCCCCCGCTGAGCACGACGGTGGTCAGACCGGTGGCGCGGCGGGCGTGCCGGCACATCTCCACGACGGCCCGTGCGACGCCCTGGTGGAAGCGCGCGGCGAGCACCGGCGCCGGGGTGCCGCGGCGCAGGTCGGCCACGAGCTCCCGCAGCATCGGAGCCGGGTCGCAGCCGAGCGGGCCCGGGCCGGCGGTGAGGCCGAAGGTGTACGCCGCCTTCTCCGCGTCCTGGGCCGAGGCGGCCGCGGCCTCCAGTTCCAGCGCGGCCTGCGCCTCGTGTCCCGCGCGGTGGCACACGCCGGCGAGGGACGACACGGCGTCGAAGAGCCGGCCCATGCTGGAGGCCGGCACGCAGGCCACCTGACGGGTCAGCTGCCGCTCCAGCACGGCCAGTTCCTCGGGGGTGCAGGCGGCGACGCTGGGCAGGTCCGGGTCCCAGGGCAGGCCGGCCGCCCACAGCCGGGCCAGGGCCGTGCGGCACGGGTTGGCCACGCCGGCGTCGCCGCCGGGCAGCGGTGCGGGGGTGAGATGGGCCAGGCGCCGGTGGCCGGTGTAGTCGGCGAGCAGCACCTCGCCGCCCCAGACGGTGCCGTCGTCGCCGTATCCGGTGCCGTCGAAGGCGACGCCGATGACCGGCTCGGTGCCGTCCAGGCCGTGCTCCGCCATCGCCGAGGCGATGTGCGCGTGGTGGTGCTGGACGAGGACGGGGGCGGGCGCCCCCAGTTCCGCGGCGCGCCGGCGGGCCCACCGTGCGGAGTGGTAGCCGGGGTGCCGGTCGGCCGCGACGTGCGCGGGGGCCACCGCGGTCAGGCGCGTCAGCTGCCGCTCCACCCGGCGGGCGGCCTCCAGCGCGGCCAGGTCGCCCATGTCGCCGATGTGCGGCCCGAACCAGGCCTGCTCGCCCTCGCCGACGCACGGGGCGTTCTTCAGGTCGCCCCCCACGGCGAGCGTGGGAGGGACCGCGACCGGCAGGCGCAGCGGGCGCGGCACGTATCCGCGTGAACGCCTCAGGACCTGTTCGCTGCCGTCGGGGCGGACCCGGAGCAGCGAGTCGTCGCACGGGGCGGCGACGGGGCGGTCGTGGGCGAGCCAGGCGTCGGCCAGCCCCGCGAGCCGGGTCAGCGCCTCGCCGTCGTCCGTGACGATGGGCTCGCCGGAGCGGTTGCCGCTCGTCATCACGAGCACGCGCGGGCCGGGAGGGTCGCCGGGCAGTCCGAAGAGCAGCGTGTGCACCGGCGTGTACGGCAGCATGACGCCGAGGTGCGGGCTGCCCGGGCAGACCGCGTCGGCCAGCCGCAGCCCCGGCCGGGCCGCCCGGCGCAGCAGCACGACGGGGCGCCGTGGGCTCGTCAGCGCGGACTCCTCGCTCGGGGAGAGGTCCGCGAGCCGCCGCGCGGTGGCGAGGTCGGCGCACATCACCGCGAACGCCTTGCCGCCGCGGTGCTTGCGGGCGCGCAGCGCGGCGACGGCGCGGGCGTCGGTGGCGTCGCAGGCCAGGTGGTAGCCGCCGACCCCCTTCACGGCGACGATGCGCCCGGCCGCGAGCAGTCTGCGGGCGGTGCTCAGGGCGTCGGCGTCCCGGGCGGCACGGACGCCGCAGCCCGGCGCGGGCACCAGGCGCAGCCGGGGGCCGCAGTCGGGGCAGGCCACGGGCTGGGCGTGGAAGCGCCGGTCGCCGGGGTCGGCGTACTCCCGGGCACAGGCGGAGCACATCGGGAAGCCGGCCATGGTGGTGGCGGCGCGATCGTACGGCAGGGCCGTGGCGATGGTGAAGCGGGGCCCGCAGTGGGTGCAGGTGACGAACGGGTGCCGGTGCCGGGGGTCGGACGGATCGGCCAGTTCCCGCAGGCAGTCGGCGCAGGTGGCGGTGTCGGGCGGGAGGTGCGTGCGGCCCGGGGACCGCTCGGAGGGCCGGATGGCGAACGGGCCGGCGGCGCCGGTGGCGGGCACGTCCCGCCAGCCGATGCCGGTCACGGCGGCGAGCGGCGGCGGCTGCTCGGCCAGCCGGTCGCAGAACCGCCCGACGTCGCCGGACGGCCCCTCGACCTCGATGAGCACCCCGTCGGCGGTGTTGCTCACGAAGCCAGCCAGCGCCAGGTCGGCGGCCAGGCGGTGCACGTACGGCCGGAAGCCCACGCCCTGGACGGTGCCGCGCACACTGATCCGGCGGCGCACCCGCCCGGCGACGGGCGCGGTCACGGGGCGGGACTGGGGGCCGGCCGGCGGGGGGCGGGGCGGCCGCCGGGGGTCTGCTCATCGAGGACGGCGCCGGGCTGGTGGTCCTGGCCGGGGACGGCGCCGGGCTCGTGCTCCTGGCCTCGGCCGGGGGCAGCGACGGGCTCGTGTTCCTGGCCGTGGCCCTGGTCCGGCCCGGCGGAGTGGCCGTGCTCGCCCGCGTCACCGTGCACGGGCCCGGCGGTGGGGCTGTGCGCGGGCCCGGCACCATGGCCGTGCGGGTGCGCGCCGCCGTGCTCGCCACCGTAGCTGCACTCGTGCTCCAGCCCGACGCCATGGCCGTCCTCGCCCGCGTCACCGTGCGCGGCGGTGCGGGCGTGCGCGGGTTCCCCTCCGTGGTCGGGGGCGGGCCCGGCGCCGTGGGCGTGGGCGTGGGCGTGCGCGCCACCGTGCTCTCGCTCCGGCC
>NZ_JBEYXZ010000002.1:71547-226567 GCF_040645305.1 Streptomyces sp. NPDC046831
CCGCCACCGTAGCTGTAGTCGTGCTCCAGCCCGCCGCCATGGCCGGGGTCGTCCGCGTAGCCGTGCGCGGCGGTGCGGGCGTGCGCGGGTTCCCCTCCGTGGTCGGGGGCGGGCCCGGCGCCGTGGGCGTGGGCATGGGGGTGCGCGCCACCGTGCTCTCGCTCCGGCCCGCCACCGTAGCTGTAGTCGTGCTCCAGCCCGCCGCCATGGCCGGGGTCGTCCGCGTAGCCGTGCGCGGCGGTGCGGGCGTGCGCGGGTTCCCCGCCGTGGTCGGGGGCGGGCCCGGCGCCGTGGGCGTGGGCGTGCGCGCCGCCGTGCTCGTGCTCGTCGTCGTGGCTGTGCGGGCGCGGGGCGAGCGGCGGGCGGTGCCGCGGGACTCCGTCGCGGGCGGCGAGCGCGTGCTCCAGCAGCGCATCGACGCCGTCGCCGGTGCGCGCGCAGGTCCGTACGATCTCCACCCCGGGGTTGACCCGCCGCACGTGCTCCCGGAAGGCGGCCTCGTCGAACCCGGCGGCCTCGGCCAGGTCGGTCTTGGTGACCACCACCAGGTGCGCGGAGCCGAAGGCGGTGGGGTACTTCAGCGGCTTGTCCTCGCCCTCGGTCACCGCCATCAGCACGATCCGCAGCGTCTCGCCGAGGTCGTAGGAGGCCGGGCAGACGAGGTTGCCGACGTTCTCCACGAACAGCAGCGCCGTGTCCGCCGGCAGCCAGCCCTCCAGCCGGGCGCGCACCTGCCGGGCCTCCAGATGGCACAGCCCGTCGGTCAGCACCTGCTGCACCGGCGCGCCCGAGCGGGCCAGCCGGCGGGCGTCGTTCTCGGTCGCCAGGTCCGCGGTCAGGGCGGCCACCGGGAGGCCGCGCCCGACCGCGCGGGCCAGCACCCGTCCGAGCAGCTCGGTCTTGCCGCTGCCGGGGCTGGAGAGGAGGTTGACGACGGTCACGCCCTGCCGCGCCAGGTCGGTGCGCAGCGCGGCGGCCAGGCCGTCGTTCTTCGCCAGGACGGCCTGCTTGACGTCGACGGACCGGCACATGGCGCTGCTCCTCGGGGTCGGCTCACGGGATCGGCTTACGGCATCGGCTCGGGCGGGCGGCGGCCCGGCCACCGCTCCGCTAACGATGTTCAGCGGGGCCGGCGGCCGACGGCGGCAGGCGGGCCGGGTGCGGCGGCGCGGATTCCTCCGGGCGGCCCAACGACGGGGTGGCGGCGGGATCGGCGAGCAGGGCGGGGACCATCGTGTGCAGGGCGCCGACGGCCCCGTCGACGGCCTGCCGGACCGGTGCGCTGAGGCCGGGGAGGATGTCCTCGTCGCCCCGCGGCAGCAGCCCGGGTTCGCAGGCGAGCACGAGGACCCGGGGCAGGGGGCCGTCGCCCAGGCGGGCGGCCAGCGCCAGCACCGTGGCCGGGTCCATGCCGTGGGCCTCCGGCGGCGCCCCGGCGGACCCCTCCCCGGGGAGGTGGGGCTCGACCAGGGACAGGGTGCCGGGCCGGTGACCGCGGGGCGCCGCGTCGACGAGGACGGCGGTGTCGTACCCGTCCAGCAGGGTGTAGGCGAGGTCCAGGCCGCGGATGCCGAAGTCCCGCACGCGCACCTCGGGCGGCAGGGGCCGCGCGTCGAGGGCGCGGATCACCTCGGGGCCGAAGGCGTCGTCGCCGAGGAAGATGTTGCCGACGCCCGCGACCAGCAGGCGTGCCGTGCCCGGGGTCACCGGGCGCCCCCGCCCAGCGGGAGGCCGGCCGGGGCCGTCGGCCGGGGGGAGCCGCTCGGCATCTTGCGGACGAACGCCGAGCGCAGCGCGTGGTAGGGCGCCGCGGGGTCGAAGAAGACGGCTCGCATGCGGTCGAGTTCGGCGCGGCGATGGTCCGCGAGCGGCCGTACCGCCTCGTCCCGCTCGCGGGCCGCCGCCTTCGCGGCGATGCGCCGCGCCAGGTCCGGGGACGCGGCGAGGGCCGTCGCCAGGCGTTCGGTCTCGGCGGCGAACTCCCGCGCGGGCACGGGCACCGGACGGTCCACCAGGCCGAGTGCGGCCGCGGTGGCGGCGCTCACCGGCAGGGCCTCGGCCGTCAGCCGCTCGGCGGTCTCGTGACCGGCCCGGCGGGGCAGGCTGTACGTCCAGAACTCCGAGCCGTACAGGCCCATCCGCCGGTAGTGCGGGTTGAGGACGGCGCCCGTGCGGCACCACACCTCGTCCGCGGCGAGCGCGAGCATCACGCCGCCGGCCGCGGCGTTGCCGCCGAGGGCGCTGACGACGAGCCGGTCGGTGGTGCGCAGCACCGCCTCCACCAGGTCGTTCATGGCGTTGAGGTTGGTCCACGACTCCTCGGCCGGGTCGGGGGCCGCCTCGATGACGTTCAGGTGGATGCCGTTGGAGAAGAAGTCGCGGGCCCCTCCGAGCACCAGGACCGTGGTGGTGCGGGTGAGGGCGTGGCGGTAGGCGGCGAGCAGCCTGCGGCACTGGCCGGTGCTCATCGCCCCGCCGGGGAAGGAGAACGTCACGAAGCCGACGGGGCCGCGCTGCCGGTAGCGGATGTCGGTCCAGGCGCGCCTGCCGGGCGGCAGTTCCAGGGGGACGGCGGCCTCCGGCAGCGGCGGGAGATCCGGGAACGAGGCGAGGACGCAGGCGGCGGGGCGCTTGAAGGGCGCGGGGTCGCCGGAGTTCCTGCGGGGCCTGAGTTCCGGGATCCACACGGCGCCGTCGCGGGTCGCCCGGCACACCGCTCCGGCCCGGGTGGCGAGCAGTTCGCCGGGTGCGCCGCGCAGCCGGTCCTCCGGGTGGCCGCCGTGCAGGAACACCTCGCGGCCGAGGAGTTCGTCGAGGACGCCGGGCTGTGAGTCGGCGGCGCGCAGCTTGCGCAGCACCGTCCCGGTGTCGTCGCGCTCCCAGTCGATCCGCCGCCGCGGGGCGCGCATCGCGTCCCGCCAGACCACGCGGACGGCCGGGTCGCTCTGCGGCTGCGGCTTGTGGGTGGCGTCGCCGTAGCGCCGTACGGCCAGGGACACGGCGGCCATCGCGGCGTCGGACACCTCGTTGCGGTACAGGTCGCTCTTGCCCGTGGGCGCCGTCTCGAAGGGTGCCGCCGCCCAGATGTCGCCCGCGTCCATCGCGGCCCCGGCCTGCAGGACCGTCACGCCCCAGCGGGGCGCGTCCTCCGCGATCGCCCAGTCGAGGGAGGTGGGGCCGCGGTCGCCGGGCGGGCCCGGGTGGACGACGAGGCAGGTGTGCTCCCGCCACACGTCCTCGGGGAGCGCCGTCTTCAGCATCGGCGCGATGATCAGCTCCGGGCGGGTGTCGCGCACGGCGGCCCGGACCGCGTCGTCGCCGTGCGAGGCGAGCACGACGTCCACCCGGTGTCCGTCGTCGGAGAGTTCGGCGTGCACACGCTGGGACAGGCTGTTGAACGCGCTGGCCACGAGCAGGATGTCCATGAGGCGGGATGTTCGCCGGTGGATCGGGCGCCCGGAAGGACCGGCGCGGCGTTTCACCCGCCTCCGCCGGGTCTCTTGCTCCATACGGAGCGATCCCCCCGGGCCGCCGCGGACGCTGCCGCGCTCGTCCCGCGCCCCCTGCCGGGCGGGGGCCCGCTCGACTGACTCCTCGCACCGGCCGTACGGGGGCGCCGTGCGGCGCGAGCGTGTCGCTCCGTTACTTTACGTTCATAGTATGTAACGGTCTGCGCATGATTCAGCAGCAGATCATCGACACCCCTATGCGCCGTCGCGCAGTGCGGACGGCTCTGCTCTTCGTCACGGCCGCCGCGGCGGTCGCCACGGGACCGGAGGCCGCCGCCCAGCCCTCCGGCCGCCACAGTCCGAACTGGGACGCCATCGCCGCGTGCGAGTCGAGCGGCAACTGGAGGGCGAACACCGGCAACGGCTATTACGGCGGACTGCAGTTCAGCCAGTCCAGCTGGGTCGCGGCCGGCGGCCGGAGGTACGCCCGCCGCGCGGACCTGGCCACACGCCGGGAGCAGATCGCCGTGGCCAAGCGCCTGGCCCGCCTCCAGGGCATGTCGGCCTGGGGCTGCGCCTGGCGCGGCTGACGCGCCGACGCCCCCTGCGCGCGGCGCGGGCCCCGGAGGCCCCGACGCGCGGACGGCCGGACGCGGCGGGAGGAGTGAGTGGCGGCCCCCGGGTGGCGAGTGCCGCCCGGCGGGCGTTCGAGAAGGCCTCGACGCCGCACCGCCCGCCCGAGCGACCGTCCCCGGAGAACGCCGACGCCGCCCCCTGGGGCCCGCTGCTCGTGCGGCACGGACCGGTCGTGGACGTGCACGAAACCGGTGCGCACCGGGCGGGCCGTCGGGCCGAGGCCCGCACCCCCGGCGTCGGCGTCCGACCGCCGAACACCGAACCACCGTCCGCCGGGCCGCAGTTCACCGATCACCGGTCGGCGGTCGGCGGCCCCATGCCCGCGTCGGCGGTCCTTGGTCGGCGGTCCGCTGCGACGGCCGACCGTCGTGGTCGACGGCCGACAGCGCAGCACCCCACGGCTGCTGCCCCGGCATCGGCGCGGGACCCGGCCACCGGCGGCCGGCGCGTGCCCCAGGGCCTGCCGGCCGTCCGCGGCCGCGCCCGAACCGGGCCGGCCGGCTTCGTGGTCCGCGGCGACGACCACGGTCGGTGGTCGACGTCGCGGCCGGCGGTCGAGGACGGGCGCTCGCGGTCGGCATCACCGGCCGGCGGTCCGCGGTCCGCGGCGGATTCGTCGCCGGGGCCCGCGCGCCCGTCGCCGGCCCGCGCCCGGCCCCGTGCACGGGTCAGCAGAGCACGTGCAGGGACCCGGGCAGTACCGTCGCCGTGACGGGCAGGACCGCGTCGACCTCGCCGTCGGCGCCGCAGGGCACCTCGCGGTCGGCCTCGACGCGGACGTGCCGGCCGCGCAGGACCCGTACCTCGGGGCGGCTCGCGTGGGCGCCCGACTTCAGCTCGTTCATCAGGGCGAAGAAGAGCCTGCGCGGTGCCTCGCGGATCATCACCACGTCGAGGAGCCCGTCGTCGACGCGGGCGCCGGGCGCGATCATGCGGCCCGATCCGTAGTACGCCGAGTTGGCGGCCACCACGGTGTAGCCGCGGTGGGCGTGCTCCTCGCCGTCGACGGTGACGCGGTAGTCCACCGCGCGCCAGGTGGCGACGGCCCGCAGACCGCCGGCGTAGTAGGAGGCGGCGCCGCGCAGCACTCTCGCGTGGTTGGCGTGCCGGTTGGCGAGCGCGTCGACACCCGCGTACACGCTGCCGAGCACGACGGTGCGGGAGTGGGCGGCCGACTCCACCTCGACGGTGTCGACGGCGCGCGGGGAGCCGTGCAGCAGGATCCCGGCCAGCGCGGCCGGGTCGGCGGGCAGACCGAGCGCCCGCGCGAAGTCGTTGCCGCGGCCGGCCGGGACGATGCCGAGGACGGTGTCCGTGCCGCTGAGGGCTCCGCCGATCCCGCCGGTCATGCCGTCGCCCCCGACGGCGAGGACCACCCGCTGCCGCTCACCGGCCCTGCGGGCGAGCTCCTGGGCGTGGGCGAGGCTGGTGCTGTACTCGGTCTCCAGCTCGGCCCCCGCCTCCCTCAGCAGCCGTGCCACCCGCAGCAGCGCGGCGGCCCCGGCGGATCCGCCCGCGGTGGGGTTGACGATGGCGGTGAACTGTCGCATCGGTGCGCCTCCGGGGGCGGGAACGGCCGGGTCGCGGCGGTGGGGTGACGAAGGGTCAGTCGAGGGGCAGGAGCACGCCGGGGTTCAGCAGGCCCTCGGGGTCGAGCCGCCGTTTGACGGCCCGCAGCGCCTCGACGCCGAGCGGTCCGGCCTCCCGGACGTACCCGTCGCGGTGGTCGGTGCCGACGCCGTGGTGGTGGCTGATCGTGCCGCCCGCGGCGAGGATCGCGTCGGCGGCGGCGCGCTTGGCGGACGCCCAGCGCGCCACGGGGTCGTCGCCCCGGGCGCTGACGACGGTGAAGTACAGGGAGGCGCCGTTCTCGTAGACGTGCGAGATGTGGCACATCACCAGGGGCGGGGTGCCGGCCTCGGTGAGCGTGGTGGTGAGCGCCTCGCGGACGGCGGCGTACAGCCCGGGGACGCGGGACCAGAAGGCCGCAGTCTCCAGGGTCTCGGCGAACGCGCCCGCGTCCAGGAGGGCGTCGCGCAGGTAGGGCGCCGCGTACCGGCCGTGGGCCCAGTGTTCGCCCGGCTCCTGCCCCGCGTACGTGCCCCCGCACGCGCGCAGCACGGCCGCGGCCCGCTCCCGGCGGTGCGCGGTGTCCTCCTCGGTGCCCTCGTAGCCGGCGATCGCAAGGCAGCCCGCGTCCGGCCGCCCGTCCGGGGCGCCGATGGCGTCGGGCCGGGCGAGGCCGACCAGCGTCTCGGTCTCGTCGGACAGGCGCAGCACGGTCGGCCGCGGCCCGTCCTGGGCGAGGCGGCGCAGGGCGGTGGCCCCCGCCTCGAAGGAGGGAAAGCGCCAGCCCTCGTAGATGCGGGTGCGTGGGACGGGGCGCAGCCGCACGGTCACGGAGGTGATGACGCCGAACGCGCCCTCGGAGCCGAGCACCAGCTGGCGCAGGTCGGGTCCGGCCGCCGAGCGCGGGGCCCGGCCGGCGTCGAGGGTGCCCTCGGGGGTGGCGAGGGTGAGGCCGAGCACCATGTCGTCGAAGCGTCCGTAGCCGGCGGAGGCCTGTCCGCTGGAGCGGGCGGCGGCGAAGCCGCCGATGGTGGCCCACTCGTAGGACTGCGGGAAGTGGCCCAGCGTGAAGCCGTGCCCGGCCACCAGCTCCTCGGCCCGCGGGGCGCGCAGCCCGGGCTGCAGCGTCGCGGTCCGGGAGACGGGGTCCAGGGCGAGCAGGGCGTCCATGCGCCGCAGGTCCAGGGCCACGAACGGGCGGCGCCGCTCGGGTGCGAGGCCGCCGACGACGGAGGTGCCGCCGCCGAACGGCACGACGGCCAGGCCGTGTTCGGCGCACGTCCGCAGCACGGCGACCACCTCGTCGTGACCGGCGGGCAGCACCACGGCCGCCGGGACGTCGTCGACGTCGCCCTCGCGGATGCGCAGCAGGTCCGGGGTGGACTTGCCCCGGGTGTGCCGGATGCGGGCCTCCGCGTCGGTGCGGACGTGGGCCTCGCCGCTGACGGCGCCGGCCAGGGCGCGCAGTGCGGCCGGGCCGAGCGGCGAGGCGGGGACGGCGATGCCGTCCAGGGTGACCGGTGCGGTGTCGCAAGGCTCGACCCCGAGCAGATCGCGCAGCAGCCCGACCACCGTGCCGGGCAGCGGCGTGGCCCTGGCCGGGTCGCCCCAGCCGCTCCACAGCATGTCCATGGGGTTGTTCCTCACCGGTCGTGTCGAAGGTCGGGTCCTGCGGTCGCGCGGTCCTGCCGGGCGGGCCCACGGGGCGTTACACTGTGACACATGACGCCTATTCGTCACAACAGCTCGGACAGCGATCCCGTGCTCGACGCCGTCCGCGACTGCGTCCTGGCCGTCGGCGTCCGCCGCACCACGCTGACGGACGTGGCCCGCCGCGCGGGCGTGTCCCGGATGACGCTCTACCGGCGCTGGCCCGACGTGCGCACCCTGGTGGGTGACCTGATGACGCGGGAGTGGATCGCGGTCGCCACGGGGGCGATGCCCGGGCGCCGGCCGGGGACGGCCACGCGCGCCCTGCTTGTCGACGGGCTCGTGGCGGGGGTGGCGGCCTTCCGCGCGCATCCGCTCTTCCAGAAGATCGTCGACGTCGACCCCGAGCTGCTCCTCCCCTACGTGCTGGACCGGCGCGGGGCCACCCAGGACGCCCTCCTCGCACTGCTCGCCGACGCGTTGCGCGAGGGGCACGCCGACGGCTCGGTGCGCCCGGACCATGCCGGGCGGCAGGCCCGCGCGCTGCTGCTGCTGGTGCAGTCCTACACCCTGTCGCTGCGGACGATGACCGACGAGGACGACCCCGAACTGAGCACCGGCGCGTTCCTCGCGGAGCTGCGCACGACATTGGAGAGGACCCTGACGCCATGACCTCCCGCACCGACCCGGTGGTCCCGGGGTCCTGCCCGGTGGCCCCGGGGTCCTCTCTCACCGCCGCCCGGCGGGCGCGCGAACTGGCCGCCACCGCCGGCGGGCCGCCCGTGGACGTCCTGGTCGTCGGACTGGGCGCGACCGGCGCCGGAACCGCCCTGGACGCCGCGGCCCGCGGACTGACGGTCGCCGGTGTCGACGCCCACGACCTCGCCTTCGGCACCTCGCGCTGGAGCTCGAAGCTCATCCACGGCGGGCTGCGCTACCTGGCCTCGGGCCAGTTCGACGTGGCCCGCGAGAGCGCGGTGGAACGCGGTGTGCTGATGGAGCGCACCGCCCCCCACCTGGTGCGCGCCCAGCCGTTCGTCCTGCCCCTGACGCCCCTGGTCGCACCCGGCCGGGCCGTGCTGGCCCGGGCCGGGTTCCGGGCCGGGGACGCGCTGCGCCTGGCGGCTCGCACGGCCCGCGCCACCCTGCCGGCGCCCCGGCGGCTGTCCGCCGTGGAGACCCGTCACCTCGCGCCCGCGCTGCGCGGCGCCGGACTGCGCGGCGGGCTGCTGTCGTGGGACGGCCGCCTCGTGGACGACGCCCGCCTGGTGGTCGCCGTCGCCCGGAGTGCCGCGGCCCGCGGCGCGCGTGTCCTGACCCGGGTCCGGGCGCTGGAAGTCACCGGCACCGGGGCCCGGATACGGGACGAACTCACCGGCGAGGAGGGCGAGATCAAGGCCCGTGCGGTGATCAACGCCACCGGTGTGTGGGCGGACGGCCTGGTCGACGGCATCCGCATCCGGCCCTCGCGGGGCACCCATCTGGTCCTGCGGTCCGGGCATCTCGGCGACCTGCCCGCCGGGCTGCACATCCCGGTCCCCGGCGAGACGAACCGCTTCGTCCTCGTCCTGCCGCAGGGCGACGGCCGGGTCTACGTGGGGCTCACCGACGAGCCGGTGGAGGGCGACGTCCCGGACGTCCCCGAGGTGCCGGAGACCGACATCGGCTTCCTGCTCGACGTCCTGAACTCCGCGCTGGACGTGCCCGTGCACCGGCGGGACGTGGCCGGCGCCTTCGCGGGGCTGCGTCCGCTCCTCGACACCGCCGGCACGACGTACTCCGGCGCGGCGCCGCGGACCGCAGACATCTCGCGCC
Source organism: Streptomyces sp. NPDC046831 (assembly GCF_040645305.1). NCBI lineage: Bacteria > Bacillati > Actinomycetota > Actinomycetes > Kitasatosporales > Streptomycetaceae > Streptomyces > Streptomyces sp. NPDC046831. The sequence goes on from NZ_JBEYXZ010000002.1 coordinate 80,667, forward strand.
GCCACGCGGTGCTCACCTCGCCGGAGGGGGTCGTCACCGTCGTCGGCGGGAAGCTCACCACTTACCGGCGGATGGCCGAGGACGCCGTCGACGCGGCGATCGCCGCCCGCCGCCTCGGGGCGGGGCCCTCACCCACCGCCGCCCTCCCCCTGGTCGGCGCCGCGCCGCCGCCGGCCCTCGCCGCGCTGCGGGCGCCGCGCCGCCTGGTCCGGCGCCACGGCACCGAGGCCGCGGCCGTCCACGCGCTGGGCGCCGACGACCCCCGGCTGCGCGAACCGGTCCTCGACGGGCATCCGGTCACCCGTGCCGAGCTGCTGTGGGCCGTCCGCCACGAGGGCGCCCTCGACGAGGACGACCTCCTCGACCGCCGCACGCGCATCGGCCTGGTCCCGGAAGACCGTGCGGCGGCGCTGGCGGCGGCCCGCGAGGCGCTGGGGGAGCTCGTGGTGTGAGGCCGGCCGGACCGGCCGGGGACACGGGGGTGGCGTGCCGGGGCGAGGGTGCGCCCCCGGCGAACGGCGCTCACCGGGCGCGGGGCGGTCGAGGACGGGCGGGCGTCGAGACAGCGGGACGGCGAGGATGTCGTCGTGCTCGGCGCCCGCCTCGACCGCTCAGGCCGCGATCGCCGGTCCCGGTCGCAGCCGGTCCAGGAGCTGGGCGCGGTGCAGGGACGCCACCGGGGCGAGGAGGTCGGGGTGGCGCAGCAGCGCCGCGGCGTCGCGGTCGTGCGCGTCGGGCGCGACCAGGCGCCGGAAGTCCACGGGGTCACCCGTCGCATGGGCGCCGTCGGCCACCGCGGCCGTCGCGAGGCCGGCCAGTTCGGGATCGGTGAGCAGGCAGGCGGCCCAGCTGGCCACGACCTCGTCCACCCAGGTACGCCAGGCGCAGACGTCCAGGCCGGCGTCCGAGGCGCCGTCCGCGCCGGTGATCCAGTCCAGCCGGGCGGACCCGCCGGGCCCCGCGAGGGCGACCAGCGACGCGTCCATGGGCGTGGGATAGCGCAGCCACGCGGCGACCGTCACCGCCTGCCGCGCCTGCATCTCGCACAGGACGGAGGCCAGTGCACCGCCCGAGGACGGGTACGACGAGGTGAGCCACTGGGAGGTCGCCGCGATGAGCGGGGAGAGGTCTTCGAGCACAGCGGGGCCGATCGAGCTGTCGCGGACGGAAGCGGAATGCCTGGAACGCTAGTCCGCGCCCCGAACCGACCGACATGACCCAGGTCTCTTCCGAAACGTGGGTTCGGCCACATCGAGCAGCGCCGCCACTGCTGAAGGGGGACGTCGGCGCCCCGGACGGCCCGCGCGCTGCCGGCGGGGTGAGCGGCGCCGGCCGGGCGGTGGCGGGCGGGGAGGCGGTGCGGACACGCCGCCCGCCGAGCGGAGAGCGGGCGACGAGGTGCGCCAGGGTGCCCACGTGCCGCTGTCGCGGCGAACCCGCACCGGTGGGCGGGTGGGCACGACCGCTGCCTGGCGGGCGGCCCCGCGTACCCCGGCCGCCGAGGTCCTGCCGTGCCGGAAGGCACGCACCCAGGCGGAGTGAGGGCGTGCGTTCGGGGCTCGGTTACAGTGATCCGCCGGATCGAGGGGGACAGGGTGCTGATGGGGGCGGGAGGCGTGCGGCGGGGTGCCGCGCACGCGCTGGTGCTGGGCGGGGTGCTGGGGAGCGTGCTCACGGGCTGCTCGACCGGGCCGGAGGCGGGCACGCCGCCGCGCGCGCCCTCGCCGACGGCGACGGCCGGCGCGCCCCGGGCCGTGGCGAGGAGCGGCGGAACCATCGGTGCGGCCGGCTCGGCGTGCGCCCTGCCCGTCACCTTCGACGTCGCCCCGAAGTGGAAGGCGAAGGCCGTGCGGTCCGGCACCGCCGGGAAGACGCCCGCCGACCGGGACTCCGCAAGCCCCGACGCCGGCGCACAGGAGCTCGTGGACGCCCTGCTGCGCCAGGGCCCCGTCACCGTGGTCTGCGAGATCGACGCCAAGCCCGCGGGGAACATCGGCTTTCTGCGGGTGTGGACCGCCGGGCCCGGCAGCGACGACGCGCGGACGGTGCTGGAGGAGTTCGTGGCCGCCGAGGACGGGGCGAGCGGGGCGCGGTACCGGACGTTCACGGCCGGCGGCCTCGACGGTGTCGAGGTCGGCTACCACGTCACGAACGAGTTCCTCGACGGGCCGAAGGAGGAGAGCGCCCTCGCCGTCGTCACCGGCAGGGGCCCGGTGGTCCTGCACCTCGGCGGGCTGGACGGCGAGGAGCACGAACAGATGCTGCCCGCCTACGAACTGGCCAAGAAGACCCTGCGCGCCTCCTGACCCCGCCCCGCGGACCGTCGGCGCGGTGCGGACGGCGCCGCGTCGTCCCTGCCCGGCTCTCGCCGCGCCCTCCCCGCGTGTCCCGCGCGCCGGAGCTGCCGCGGTGGGCGCACGCCGTCGCCGCGGGCCGGTGCCGGCCGGGGCGCCCGGCGCGGGGCCCTGTCCGGGCGCCGGGCCGGCGCCGGACGCCTCCAGCGCCGTTCCCACGCCCCGGTGCGCGGGCTTCCGCGCCGTGTCGAGGCGGATGCGCCGGGTACCCGACGGATGCACATGGGGCCCGGCCCGGCTCCGGGCCCGGCCAGGTGGCGGACTTTCGGCTCGGTGAACGGAGTGGTCATGACACAGAGCGAAGGCGACGCGGCTCCCGCCCGGCACGCGGGTTCCCCGGACCTTCGTCTGGCGGCGGGCGGCGGACAGCCGCCTGCCCACGAACCGCGGCCCGCGGTGCGGGTGGGCGCCCTGCCCCACGATCGCAACCAGGCGATCCTGGAGGCGGCCAAGCAGGTGGGCGCCCTGCTGAAGAAGAAGGGACACGCGTTCGCGCTGGCGGGCAGCGTCGCCGCGTACGCGCACGGCGGCAGCGAGAACCTCCAGCACGACGCGGACTTCTGCGTACGACCCGAGGACGCCGGGGCGGTGGCCGACACGCTGCGCGAAGGCGGTCTGCCCGTCTACACCCCGCCGGAGGACTGGCTGATCAAGGCCACGTGCTTCGACCAGGACATCGACATCATCTTCGAGCTGGCCCACCAGCCCGTCTCCACAGCCATGCTGGGCCGGGCCGAGGAACTGCCGGTCGACTCGGTGCGGATGCCCGTGCTGGCGCCGACCGACCTGCTGTGGAGCCTGATCGCGGCCTTCTCCGAACACCACTGCGACTTCGGCGCGGTGCTGCCCATCGCCCGCGCCCTGCGCGAGAAGGTGGACTGGGAGCGCGTCCGCCACGACTGCGGGGACGAGCCCATGCCCGCCGCCTTCTTCTTCCTTCTCGAACGACTGAACGTCATCCCCCCGCAGAAGGAGCCGTCATGAGCAACCACGGCGCGAAGCGCCCCTCCGGCGCTCCCGCCGCCCAGAACCTGGAGTACCGCGCCGCCCACCTCAGGGACCGGATCGCGGCCGGCCCCCTCGGCGAACTGGGCGTGCGGCTGGAGGTCCGGGGCGAGGCGGTGCTGCTGACCGGCACGGTGCCCTCCGCGCACTGCCGCGACGAGATCTGCCGCACCGTGCAGGACGAGCTGGCCGGACATCCCGTCCACTGCGACATCGTGGTCACCGAGACCTCGTCCCCCGACCACGCGGAGGAACTCACATGATCCGGATCGCGGCCGTGGGCGACATCCACCTGGGCACCGAGAGCCAGGGAGTGCTGCGCCCCGCCTTCGAGACCCTGCCCGACCGCGCCGACCTCCTGCTGCTGGCCGGCGACCTGACCCGGCTCGGCACGGTCGAGGAGGCCCGGGTGGTGGCACGGGAGATCAAGGATCTGGGGGTCCCGGTCGTGGCCGTCCTCGGCAACCACGACCACCACGCCGGACGGCCCGACGAGGTCGCGGCGGTCCTCGAGGACGTCGGCGCGCAGGTCCTGGAAGGACGCGGAACGATCGTCGCCTGCGGCGACGCCCGGGTCGGCGTCGCCGGCACCAAGGGGTTCGGCGGCGGCTTCGCCGGCCGTTGCGCCGGCGAGTTCGGCGAGCCGGTCATGAAGGAGTTCGTGCGCTACTCGCGGCAGTCCGCGGACGCGCTGCGCACCGCCCTGGAGGAGCTGGGCGAGCAGGGCTGCGACGCGCGCATCGCGCTGACCCACTACTCCCCCGTGCCGGAGACGCTGGCGGGCGAGCCCCTGGAGATCTACCCGTTCCTCGGCAGCTACCTGCTGGCCGAGGCGATCGACACGGCGGGCGCCGACCTGGCCGTGCACGGACACGCCCACGCCGGCACGGAGAACGGCATGACCACCGGCGGCGTGCGGGTGCGCAACGTCGCGCAGCCGGTCATCGGCCGGGCCTTCCACATCTACCACCTGCACCCGCGGGAGACCGTCCCGGCGGGCGCGGCCCGGCCCGGGGAGGACGCGGCCCTGGAGCGGTCCGGCTGAGCCGGCGGGGCCGAGCCGAGCCGAGCCGAGCCGGGCCGAGCCGAGCCGGGCCGCTTCCGAAGGGTCCCCCGCGGTGGCTTCCACGGCCGGGGGCTCTCCGTGCGGCGGCTCCCATGGCGCGGCCTCCCCCGGTTCGGCTCGCACGGCCGGAACCCCCTACGGCGGGTCCCTCCGGCGGGACGTCCTGCAACGGCCCGCACGGCCGCTGCCGTACGACGAAACGGCCTGCACTGAGATTGACGTACGACGACGCCCGGGCGAACGTCCCGCCCGGGCGTCGTGTCGTGCCGCGTCGCAGCAGTGCCGGGTCAGTCCCGTGCCACGACGCGGATGGTCTCCAGCGAGGGGTCGGCGGAGTCGGAGACGAGGAAACCGTGCGCGATGCCGCTGCGCAGGTAGTCCACGATCTCCTGGGTGACCACCTCGCCGGGCGCCACGACCGGCACGCCCGGCGGGTACGGACTGATCGTCTCCGCCGCGATCCGCCCCACGGCACGCTCGGCCGGCACCTGGTCCGCCGGGCCGAAGAAGGCGTCGCGCGGCAGGATCGCCTGCTCCAGCTCCAGCGCCGAGGGCGCCGGCAGGTCCACCGTGGGCTGCCGCTCGATCGAGTCGGCGTGCTCGACCAGGGTGCGCAGGGCCTCGACGAGCACCTTCTCCGTCTCGTCGTCGTCGGCGTGGGTGATCGACGCACTCATCCGGCAGGTGTCCGAACCGCCGACGTCCACGTGGCAGTTGGCCCGCAGCCACTCCGCCGCCTGCATACCGCTGATGCCGAGACCACGCACGTCGACGACGATCTTCAGCGGGTCGAGGCCGGCGGCGTGGCCCTCGTCCACGATCTCGTGGCCCATCACCCTCAGGCCCGGCATCGCGTCGGCGGCCGCCCGGACGCGCCGGGCCCGGTGCAGGGCCGTGTCCAGCAGTTCGTGTCCCTGCTCGACCATCTGGCGCCGCCACCCGTCGAGGGAGGCGTACACCAGTGAGGACGCGCTGGTGGTGCCGAGCAGGTCCTCGCGCTGCTTGAGCACGTCGGGCGACACCCGGTCGTACTGCAGGTGGAAGACGGAGCTCTGCTCGATGGCGCCGCCCATCTTGTGGACGCTGGTGACGACCAGGTCGGCCTCGGCGTCCATGCCCCAGGACGGCAGGTCGGGGTGGAACGGCAGATGGGCGCCCCACGCCTCGTCCAGGATGAGCGGGATGTCGTACTCGTGGCACACGCGAGCCACCCCGCGGACGTCCGCGCACGTGCCCCAGTCGGTGGGCGTCACCAGGAGCATTCCCTTGGCGTCCGGGTGCTCCGCCAGCCGCCGGCGGACGTCGTCGGGCTCGGGCGGGTGGGCCATGTGGCGTTCGCCGTCGAACTTGGGGTGCACCCAGATCGGCTCCACGCCGTTGATGATGACCGCCGCGATCACCGACTTGTGGGCGTTGCGCGACAGCAGCAGCTTCTCGCCGGGACCCGCCACCGCGAGCATCGCGGTCTTGACCGACAGGGAACTCCCGCAGGTGGAGAAGAACGCCTTGTCGGCGCCGACGGCGTCGGCCATCAGGTCCTGGGCCTGGCTGAGCACCCCCTGCGACTGGCGGCGGTCGTCCAGTCCGTTGAGGGTCAGTACGTCGGAACGGAAGACGTCCATGCCCAGCACCGCGGCCACGCGCGGGTCCGCTCCGCGGCCCTGCTTGTGTCCGGGCGGGCCGAAGACCACGTCCCCCCGGCGCCGGAACTCCTCCAGGGCCTCCAGCACGGGTGCGCGTGAATGATCCATCTTTCCTCCATCCGTCGGCCCCGCGCTCCGCGGCCAGGGCCGCGGCGGCGGCCGCGCGATCCGCGGTCGTCCGGTCAGCGGCGGCGGGGCCCCGACCCGCGGACCGCACCGACCTTGTTGCACCCACCGCGCGATCCAAACCCCGCCGCCGGGCCGGCTCCCCCGTCCGGCGGAGCGGCAGCACCGGCCAGCGGGGCGCTCGTACGGGCGGACGGAGCCCTCCCACCGGCGGTGACTCCTCGCACCCGCCGCCGGGGTCCGTGAGCGGGTGGTGTCTTCGGGCCGGCCCTACGTGGCGAGACCCCCGCCCGGCCGGACGCGGCTGCCGGTTCGACGTGGCGCACCGGCCGACCCGGCCCGACGCGGCGGGGCCCGCCGACCCGGCTCGACGCGGCGTGCCGGCTCGACGTGGCGCACCGGCCGACCCGGCCCGACGCGGCGTGGCCCCGGGGCCGGAACCGGTGGACGGGCGGCTCCCGGTGTCACGCGCCCCGTCGGTGGAACACGATCCGGGACCGAGGACCGACCGAAGCCGCAGGAGGCCGCGTGTCCCACCCATCCGACGCCGTCCCCGCACCCGACGCCGCCGGCTCCCCGAGCGCCGGCCACTCCCCCGGCGCCCACTCCCCGAGCGGCGCCCACTCCGCCGACGCCGTCCCGGCCCCGAACGCCGTCCACGCCCGCATCCGCGACGAGGTCGCCGGGCGGGCGGACCTGCTGTGGGACGTCGCGTCGGCGCTGCACGCCGACCCCGAGTACGCCTTCGCCGAGCACCGCGCGGCCGCCCGGCTCACGGACGAGTTCGCGCGAGCCGGGTTCGAGGTCCGCCGCGACGTGGCTGGCATGCCGACGGCGTTCACCGCGCGGTCGGGACAGGGCCGGCCGGCGGTCGCCCTGCTGCTGGAGTACGACGCCCTGCCGGGGCTGGGGCACGCCTGCGGGCACAACCTGATCGCGGCGGCCGGGCTGGGAGCGGCGCTCGCCGTCCACGCCGTGCGCGACGCGATCGGCGAGGGCACGGTGCTGGCGGTGGGCACGCCCGCCGAGGAGGGCGGCGGAGGCAAGGCCCTGGAGGTGGAGGCCGGGGTGTTCGACGAGATCGACGCGGCCCTGATGTTCCATCCGGGTGTGCACGACTGGACCCGCGCGCCGCTGACCGCGCAGGAGCAGTACCGGGTCGCCTTCCACGGCCGCGCCGCCCATCCCACGGGCAACCCCACCGAGGGCATCGACGCGCTCGCGGCACTCGTCGAACTGTTCAACGTGCTCACCGCGCTGGGCCGGCGGCTGCCGGAGGCCTCGCACATCCAGGGCATCGTCACGCACGGAGGCACCGCCACGAACATCGTCCCCGAGTTCGCGGAGGGACGGTTCGGTCTGCGGGCGGCGACCACCACGGCGCTGGACGAACTGGCCGGGCGGCTGCGCACCTGCGCCGAGGGCGTCGCCCTCGCCACGGGCACCACGGTGACCGTCGAGCGGGCCACCGTCCGCTACGACCACTTCCGGGACAGCGGGGTGCTGTCCGAACGGTTCGCCGGCCACCTCGCCCGCGCGGGCATCGTGCTCGACCCGCCCACCCCCGGCGTGTACCTGGGGTCCTCGGACATCGGCAACGTCAGCACCCGCCTGCCCGCCATCCACCCGTTCGTCGCGATCATGGGCCGGGACGGCTCCGACCACACGCCCGAGTTCGCCGGGGCCGCGGCGTCCGCGCGGGCACGCGAGGTGACCCTGGCCGCCGCCGAGGCGCTGGCGTGCACCGCCGCGGACGTCCTCGCCGAAGCGGACCTGCGCGCGGCGGCGTGGGCCGGGCACCGCGCGGCCGCGGAAGCCGGAGGGTGACCCGCCCGCGGGCCCGGCGGAAACCGCGGCGACGGTCGCCGGGTCCCGGACGCGGGGAGGAGACCACGGCCACGGATCGCGCTCACGGCAGCCGGCCCCGCGGCAAGCGCTTCACGGAGGCACGCACCGGGGCCTTCACCGCCGCCGTGCACGGGGCCCGCACGGGTCGGACGAGCTGCCCGGGGAACGTCCCGGCGGCGGTTCCGTCCGGTCGGGTGCTCGTACCCTGGGGCGGTGCACATCTGTTTCGTCTGCAGCGGGAACATCTGCCGTTCGCCGTCCGCCGCGCTCGTGTTCGCCGAGCACCTGAGGCGGGCCGGCCTGGACGGGGCGGTGCGGGTCACCAGCGCCGGAATCGGGCCCTGGCACGTCGGTGAGCCGATCGACGAGCGGGCCGGACAGGTGCTGGCCCGCAACGGCTACCCGGTCGAGCACGTCGCCGCGCAGGTCGGCGCCGAACACCTGGACGCCGACCTGTTCCTGGCCCTGGACCGCGGCCACGAGAAGGCGCTGCGCCGCCTCGTCGACGACCCGTCCCGGGTGCGGCTGCTGCGCTTCTTCGACCCGGCGGCCACCGGCGACCTGGACGTACCCGATCCGTACTACGGCGGCCCGGAGGGGTTCGACGAGGTCCTGGGCATGATCGAGGCCGCGGTGCCCGGTCTGCTCGCCTGGGTGCGCGAGCGCCTGCCGTCGTGACGGCGCTGGCCCGCACCGGCGGCGGTGAGGACCCGCGGGCCGCGGCGGCGCGGCTGACCGGGCGCCCGGTGACCGCCGCCCGCGCCCTGTCCGCGGCACTGACCGAGGTGACCCTCGACGGCGGGCAGACGGTGATGGTCAAGCGGGGCGACGGGCCCGGCGCCGTACGGGCCGAGGCGGCCGGCCTGCGCTGGCTCGCCGGCGCGGGCACGGTCCGCGTCCCCGCGGTGCTCGGCCACGACGGGCGCTGGCTGGTGACCGAGCGGGTCGCCACGGGCCGGCCCGGCGCCGAGGCGGCGTTCCGTTTCGGCCGCGGCCTCGCCGCCCTGCATGCCGCCGGAGCGCCCGCCTTCGGGGCGCCCCCGCCCGGCGGCCCCGAGGACGCGTTCATCGGGCTCGCCCCGATGCGCAACGTCCCCGGTGACGACTGGGCCGGCTGGTACGCCGAGCACCGCGTGCTGCCGTACCTGGGCCGCGCGGTCGACGACGGCACCCTGCGCCGGGCGGAGGCCCAGGTGATCGAGCGGGTGCTGGAACGGCTGCCCGAGCTGGCGGGCCCGGCCGAACCGCCCGCCCGGCTGCACGGCGACCTGTGGAGCGGCAACGTGCTGTGGGGCGCCGACGGGCACGTCCGGCTGATCGACCCGGCCGCTCACGGCGGGCACCGGGAGACGGACCTGGCGATGCTCCGCCTCTTCGGCTGCCCGTCGCTGGACCGGGTGCTGGAGGGATACCAGGACGTGGCGCCGCTCGCCGACGGCTGGGCGGACCGCGTCGGGCTGCACCAGCTCTTCCCGCTGCTGGTGCACGCGGTGCTGTTCGGCCGCGGTTACGCCGAGCGGGCCGTCGCGGTGGCGCGCGGTGTCCGCCCCTGAGCAGGCGGACCCTCCCGCGCCGCCGCGTCCGGTAGGCCCCGGCCGGCCGGTCAGATCCCGCAGGTGGGCGCCGACCAGTACGGCGACGGGTCGAGGGCCACGTGGGTGTGGTCGTCGTGGCCGGGGTAGCCCGGACCGAGGATCTCCGAGAAACCGTGTGTCCTGGCCTGCTGGGCCAGCCGGCAGAGGCTCGGCGAGCCCGTCAGGTCGGCGGCGTCGCCGTAGGGGTGGCGACTGGTGGACGATCCGCCGGCCGCGTTGTTGCAGGCGTAGGAGCGGAAGCCGCTGGAGATCGTGAGCGGCACGTCGCCGAGCGCGTGCCGCATCGCCTCCAGTTTCCACATGGTCTTCAGCGCGTTCGCCTTCGCGGTGGCCGCCGCGACGGCGCCGCCGGACCAGTCGGAGTTGCACCTGTTCAGCTCGGCGTAGCCGAAGTGGACCGGGGTGCAGTCCGCGTCCTGGAGGGAGTAGATCTTGTTGAAGGTCTGCTGCCCCGCGACGCCGTCCGCGGTCAGACCGTACGCGGCCTGGAACTTCTTGACGGCGGCGGTGGTCCGCGCGCCGTACTGGCCGTCGTAGGAGAGCCGCTCGCCCGAGGTGACCCAGCCCGCGACCCGGATCTGGAGCTGGGTCACGTCGCTGCCCGAGGCGCCCTCCGAGAGGGTGCGGCTCCAGGTGTAGCACTCGTCGGCGTGCGCAGTGCCGGAGGTGGCACCGACCCCCACCGCCACTCCCGCCATGAGCATGACAAAAGAGAGGAACATCCGTGCCGCGCGTCTGAACATCCCGGCCTCCCGACCGTCGGTCCCTGCGTGGAGCGTCCGCCGCCGGCCGGCGGCGGCCGGTGCTCAGCGTGGGGCCGGTGAGCTGCACGCGTCAACACCGCGGGCGCGGTGCGCGTGCTCCTTCCCGAGCCGACGCCGTGCGGATGAAAAGCCCGATGCCGGCCGCTCGGCTCTTCCCGGACGCACGGGTGCTCGACGCGCGCGACCGGAGCGCCCGGCCGGGTGCGGGACCCGGCGGGACCGAAGCGCCGACCGGACCGAAGCGCCGACGGGTGCGGGGCGCCGCGAACGCGAGCGCCCCGCACCGCGCGAGGGGCCACCGGCCACCGGCTACCGGCTACCGGCTACCGGCTACCGGCTACCGGCTACCGGCTACCGGTGGAACGGTCCGGTGACCGCGAAGGTCGTGCCGGGCGTGTAGCAGTTGACGTACATCGTCCTGCCGTCCGGGGCGAAGGTGACGCCGGCGAACTCGCCCCACTCGGGGGCCTCGGGCGTGCCGATGTTCTGGCGGTTGCGCGCCATGGCGTACACCTCGCCGCGGCGGGTCACGCCGAAGACGTGCTGCGCGCCGTTGCCGTCCTCGCAGACCATGAGACCGCCGCTGGGCGCCATGCAGATGTTGTCCGGCGACTCGCCGGGCAGCTGCACGTCCGTGCCCGGGCCGAAGACGACGACCAGCGTGAGGCGGCGCCTCGCGGGGTCGTAGCGCCAGATCTGCCCGAAGTGGTCCGCGGCCGAGCCCTCCGCGCTGCGGGCGAAGGAGGACACGAAGTACACGCACGACCCGCCCCAGTAGCAGCCCTCCAGCTTCTGGGCGTGGGTGATGCCCCTGGGCCCGAAGTCCTGCAGGCGGACCGGCGTCCGGACGGCGAGCGGGTCCGGTACGTCCACCCACTCGATGCCGTCGAAGGAGGCGCCCGTCTCCTGGATGGCGGAGAGGTCCGGCACGCCGGGGACGCGCATGGCCTGGAGCAGGCCGCCCGCCCGCAGCGAGCCGGTGCCGCCCCGCGGTTTCTCGGGCAGAAAGCGGTAGAAGAGGCCGAAGGGCTGCTGGAAGGCGTCCTCGGTCTCGTAGACGACGCCGCGACCGGGGTCGATCGCGACCGCCTCGTGCTGGAAGCGGCCCATGGCGGTCAGCGGTACGGCTCCGGTGCGGCGGGGATCGGCCGGGTCGACCTCGAAGATGAAGCCGTGGTCCTTGGTGTAGCCACTGGTGCCGGCCTTGTCCTCGGTCTCCTCGCAGGTCAGCCAGGTGCCCCAGGGAGTACGCCCGCCGGCGCAGTTGACGGCCGTACCGGCGATGGCGACCCGCTCGGACAGGACGTTCCCGCGGCCGTCCAGGGTCAGGGCCGTACAGCCACCCTTGCCGGCGGGGTCGTAGGTGAGGCCCTCCACGGCGGGGACGGGGATGGCCGCGGTGGCGCGGTTCTCGTGGTTGCGCACGAGGTGCGTAGGGCCGCCCCTGCCCGCGAAGGCGGCCATGCCGTCGTGGTTGCCGGGGACCGGTCCCTCCCCGGAGCGGAGGGGGTCGCCCTCGCGGGAGAGCACCCGGTAGCGGAAACCTTTCGGTAGGTCGAGCAGGCCGTCCGGATCGGGAACGAGGGGGCCGTGGCCGGAGCGGCCGAACGCGCTCGCCGTACCCGCGAAGAGCTCCGAGAGCGCTCCGGTGAACGCGATGCCCACCCCCACGGCGCCGGAGCGGGCGAGTACCCGGCGTCGCGTCGCGGTCCCGCTGTCTCCGGGCGTGGCGTCGGACCTGGTTTCGGACATGGGGCAACCTTCCTGCTGGCGGACAGGAACAGTGACCCGCAGTGTCTACCACCTGCCGCCGGCCTCGGGAACCACGCGTGTGGCCCGTGTCCTCACCCGCCCCGGTGGCGCCGGCGGCCGGCGGGCCGCCGAAGACCGGCCGGCGCCGGGGACCCCTCGGCCGCCCGCCGATGTGCCCCGACGCAGGCGCCGCGGCGGGAACGGCTGCCCGGAACACCGTCCCCGCCCACGCGAATCCGCCTTGCCGGGTCGGGCGCCCACCGGGACGGCACCCCGGGTCTGCCTCAGCCCGAGCACCGGCGAGGGCGATCCGGCGCACGGCCGCGGTCGCGGTCGCGGTCGCGGTCGGCCCGATGATGTGCACGCTGCCGGGCCGGCCGCGGACCTCCTGGTACACCCGCAGGGGATGATCGTCCCGCACGGCCACGGCGGAGTGCCCGTCCCGCCGCCGCCCCGGCGAGGGGCCCGCCCGGACGGAGGGTCCATCCCGCACCGCCCCGCCGGAAGTCCCGCTCCCCCGGCCCCGTCCACGGCCGCCCCGGTCGCCCCGGGCCCGCAGCGCCGCGGCACGTCCGGGCCCCGTACGGCGCGGGCCCCGTGCGGCGCGGGCGCCGCCGTGACGGCTCTCGCCTCGTGGGCCCCGGCAGTGTAGACATGCCTCATGGTCCGGCTCCCGCGTCGAACCGCCACCCGGTCGGCCCGTCCTCCGAGCGGGGCCGGGCACGTCGCGGACGTGCCCGGCCCCGCTCGCCGAGCCCGTGAGCAGGCGGCGCGGATGCGCTCCGCCCGAGGGCGCGCCGAGGGGCTGCGGGCATCGCTCGGCGGGCGCAGCGTCGCCGGCCAGGTGTTCGTGCTCCAGGTCGTCATCGTGCTCCTGCTGGTCCTGGCGGCCGTGGTGGCGCTGGTGCTGCAGGTGCAGCACGACAGCACGGTGGAGGCCCGCAACCGCTCCCTCGCCGTCGCCGAGGCCTTCGCCAACGCGCCCGGCACCCGGGAGGCCCTGAGCTCCCCGAACCCCACCGCCGTGCTCCAGCCACGGGCCGAGGCCGCACGCAGGGCGAGCCACGTCGACTTCGTGGTCGTGCTGAACACCGACGGCATCCGCTACACCCACCCCAAGCCCGACCGCATCGGGAGGAAGTTCGTCGGCTCGCTGGAGCCGGCGCTGGCCGGCCACACGGTGGTCGAGGAGATCGAAGGGACGCTCGGGCCGCTGGTGCAGGCCGTGGTGCCGGTGAAGGCCCCGGACGGGACCGTCGTGGGCCTGGTGTCGGCCGGCATCACCACCAGGAACATCGGCGGGATCACGGACCGGCAGCTGCCGCTCGTGCTGTCCGCCGCGGGCGTCGCCCTGGCCCTGGCGACGGCGGGGACGGCGCTGGTGAGCAGGCGTCTGCTGCGCCAGACCCACGGGCTCGGGCCGGGCGAGATGACCAGGATGTACGAGCACCACGACGCCGTCCTGCACTCCGTCCGCGAGGGCGTGGTCATCGTCGGCGACCAGGGCGATCTGCTGCTCGCCAACGACGAGGCGCACCGCCTGCTCGACCTGCCCGAGGACGCCGAACGGCGGAAGGTGCTCGACCTGGGTCTCGATCCCGGGACCGCGGAGCTGCTGGCCTCCGGGCGGACGGCCACCGACGAGGTGCACCTGGTCGGCGACCGGCTGCTCGCGATCAACCAGCGGCCCACGGACATCGACGGCCGGCCCTCCGGCAGCGTCGCCACCCTGCGCGACTCCACCGAGCTGCGTGCGCTGTCCGGCCGGGCGGAGGTGGCGCGGGAACGCCTCACCCTGCTCTACGACGCGGGGACCGGCGTCGGCACGACCCTGGACGTGACCCGGACCGCCGAGGAACTGGCCGAGACGGCCGTGCCCCGGTTCGCCGACTTCGTCACCGTCGACCTGTACGACGCCGTGCTGAGGGGTGAGGATCCCGAGGGCGGGGCGGACCTGCGCCGGTCAGCGGCCGCCGGGATCCGCGACGACGCCCCGCTGTACCCGGTCGGCGCGCAGCTCCACTTCGTGGCCTCCTCCCCGCAGGGGCGCGCCCTGCACACCGGCCGGCCGGTCCTCGAACCGCGTCTGGACGAGGCCCCCGGCTGGCACGCCCAGGACCCCGCCCGCGCCCGGAGGATCGTGGACTACGGCATCCACTCGCTGATCACCGTGCCGGTGCGGGCCGGCGCCCGGGTGCTGGGCCTGGTGAACTTCTGGCGCGCGCAGAAGGCCGAGCCGTTCGACGCCGAGGAGGTGGCCCTGGCGGAGGAGCTGGTCGCCCGGGCCGCGGTGTCGATCGACAACGCGCGCCGCTACACCCGCGAGCACAGCATGGCCGTGGCCCTCCAGCGCAGCCTGCTGCCGCGCAGCCTGCCGGAGCAGAGCGCCCTGGACATCGCCTACCGCTACCTGCCCGCGCAGGCGGGCGTGGGCGGTGACTGGTTCGACGTGCTGCCGCTGTCCGGTACGCGGGTGGCGCTGGTCGTGGGGGACGTGGTCGGCCACGGGCTGCACGCGGCGGCCACCATGGGGCGCCTGCGGACGGCGGTCCACAACTTCGCGGCCCTGGACCTTCCCCCCGAGGAGCTGCTCGGGCTGCTCGACGAACTCGTCGGCCGGATCGACCAGCACGAGACACCGGACGGCGGGAGCGCTCCGGTGGCGGGCGCGACCTGCGTGTACGCCGTGTACGACCCGGTGTCCCGGCACTGCTCCGTCGCCCGCGCCGGCCATCCGCCGCCCGCCGTGGTCCGCCCCGACGGCAGCGTGACCTTCCCGGACGTGCCCGCCGGTCCCCCGCTCGGCGTCGGGGGGCTGCCGTTCGAGGCGGCCGACCTCGTCCTGGAGGAGGGCAGCCGGCTGGTGCTGTACACCGACGGGCTCATCGAGGACCGGCGGCGCGACATCGACGCCGGGCTGGAGGACCTGCGGGCGGCCCTGGCGGCGGCCGGCGAGTCTCCGGAGGAGACGTGCCGCGCGGTGGTCGACACCCGGCTGATGGAGCGGCCGGGCGACGACATCGCCCTGATCGTCGCGCGCACCCGGGCCCTCGGCGCGGACCGGGTCGCGGAGTGGCAGGTACCGGCGGACCCGGCGGCGGTCGGCGAGGTGCGCACGTCGGTGACCCGGCGGCTGGCGGAGTGGGGCCTGGACGAGCTGGCGTTCACCACGGAGCTCATCCTCAGCGAGCTGGTGACGAACGCGATCCGCTACGGCAGCGAGCCCATCGGGGTGCGGATGCTGCGGGACCGCACGCTGATCTGCGAGGTGTTCGACGGCAGCAGCACCTCACCGCACCTGCGTTACGCGGCCGGCACGGACGAGGGCGGGCGCGGGCTGTTCCTGGTGGCGCAGCTCGCCGAGCGCTGGGGGACCCGCTACACCCCCACGGGCAAGGTGATCTGGGCCGAGCAGCCGCTGCCCTGACCGCGCTCCCTCCGGCGAGCCGGCGGCCGCCGGCGGCACGTCCGACGTTCCCGTCCAGCCTCTCCCCCACCCGTTCGACTTTCGTACGTCTCTACGAACTCCCGTCGTAACGGTCCCCCGCGGTGCGGCTCCCTGATAGGAAACCTTCCTGCCAGATCCGGTCCGGGCACGCCCCGGGCCACCTGCCACCCCCCACCTCTCTGAGGAGACCCCGTGCATGCTCCGCACCGCGACTCCGCACCTCCCGCGTCCGCCCGGTCCGCCACCCCGGCCTCCCGCCGCTCGGTCCTCGCGCTGATCGGCGCCTGCGTGGCGTCCGTCCCCCTGCTGTCCGCCCCGCACGCCGCGGGGGCACCCACGGCCGCCGGCCTGGACGACCCGGCCAAGAAGGAGACCGCCATGAAGCTGGTGTCGAGCGCGGAGAACTCCTCGCTCGACTGGAAGGCCCAGTACGGGTACATCGAGGACATCGGTGACGGCCGCGGCTACACCGCCGGCATCATCGGCTTCTGCTCCGGCACCGGCGACATGCTCGACCTGGTCGAGCTCTACACCGGCCGCAAGCCCGGCAACGTGCTCGCCCGGTACCTGCCGGCCCTGCGCCGGGTCGACGGCACCGACTCCCACGACGGACTGGACCCCGACTATCCGCGGGACTGGCGGACGGCCGCCCGCGACGCGGTCTTCCAGCAGGCGCAGAACGACGAGCGCGACCGCGTGTACTTCAACCCCGCCGTGCGGCAGGGGAAGACGGACGGGCTGCGGGCGCTCGGCCAGTTCGCGTACTACGACGCCATCGTCATGCACGGCGACGGCGGCGACCCGACGAGCTTCGGCAGCATCCGCCGGCGCGCCCTGCGCACCGCGAAGCCGCCGGCCCAGGGCGGCGACGAGGTGACCTACCTGAACGCGTTCCTCGACGCGCGGGTGTGGGCGATGAAGCAGGAGGAGGCGCACAGCGACACCAGCAGGGTCGACACGGCCCAGCGGGTCTTCCTGCGGAAGGGCAACCTCGACCTCGACCCGCCGCTGGACTGGAAGGTGTACGGGGACTCCTACCACATCGGCTGATCCCCGCGCCGTCCGCCGCGGCGCGGGCGCCCGTGGAAGGCCGGCCCGGGTGTGCTGCCCCTCGGGGCCCGGGCCGGCCTGGGTGCGCGCGCCGTCAGCCGCCGTTCAGCCGCGAACGCAGCAGCTGCTTGCCCATGTCGGCACCCTTGCGGCTGTCCGACTGCGCCTTGCGGAACAGCTCCACGAGTTCGTTGTCCTCGTCGCGTTCGGCGTCCTGGATGTACTGCTCGAGCCGCAGTGCGTTGTTCAGGCACGCCTCGACGTACCAGATGAGGTTGTAGTCCTTGTCAGGCGTGCCGGTGACGTGGCCGGTCTCGCTGCTGCTCGTCATACGGACCTCCTCCTCTGTGGGTCTTCGACCTTCGTCCTGGGTGCGCCTCCGGGTACCCGTGCCGGCCGTCGCCCACACACCGCACCACCTGCGTGAACGGCCCGGCACCCGCCCGGGTCAGCCGAGGGCGCGGTCGAGGTTGTAGGCGGCGCTGATCAGCGACAGGTGGGTGAAGGCCTGGGGGAAGTTGCCCTGCTGCTCCCCGGTGCGGCCGATCTCCTCGGCGTACAGGCCGAGGTGGTTGGCGTAGGTCAGCATCTTCTCGAACGCCAGTCGGGCCTCGTCCAGGCGGCCGGCGCGGGTGAGCGCCTCGACGTACCAGAAGGAGCAGATGGAGAACGTCCCCTCGTCGCCGCTCAGGCCGTCCGGGCTGGCCTCGGGATCGTAGCGGTAGACGAGGGAGTCGGAGACCAGTTCCGCCGCCAGCGCGTCCAGGGTGGACAGCCACTTGGGGTCGGTGGGCGCGATGAACTTCGCCAGCGGCATCATCAGCACGGCGGCGTCCAGCACGTCGCCGCCCTCGTACTGGACGAAGGCCTGCCGCTTCGCGGACCAGCCGTGGTCCATGATGCGGCGGTAGACGGCGTCCCGGCACTGCCGCCAGCGCACCAGGTCGGCGGGCAGGCCCCGGCGGTTGGCCAGCCGGATGGCGCGTTCGATGGCCACCCAGCACATCAGGCGGGAGTAGAGGAAGGGGTGGCGGCCGCCGCGGGTCTCCCACACGCCCTCGTCGGGCTGGTCCCAGTGGCCGCAGACCCAGTCCACCAGCGCGCACACGTCGTCCCACTGGCCGCTGGAGATGGGCTCGGCCCACTTGTCGTAGAGGTAGACCGAGTCGACGAGGGCGCCGTAGATGTCGAGCTGGAGCTGGCCGGCGGCCGCGTTGCCGACGCGGACCGGGCCCGAGCCGTCATACCCCTCGAGATGGCCGAGGGTCCCTTCGGACACGTCGGTGCGGCCGTCGATGCCGTAGAGGACCTGCAGCGGGCCCCCCGCCGAGCCGTCGCCGGGGCTGATGTGCCGGGTGAGGAAGTGCATGAAGGCCTCCGCCTCACCGCTGAAGCCGAGCCGCAGCAGCGCGTAGACGGCGAAGGCGGCGTCGCGCACCCAGACGTAGCGGTAGTCCCAGTTGCGCTCGCCGCCGAGCCGTTCGGGCAGGCTCGTGGTGGGCGCGGCGACGATGGCGCCGGTCGGCGCGTAGGTCAGCAGTTTCAGCGTCAGGGCGGAGCGGTGGACCATCTCCCGCCAGCGGCCGCGGTAGCGGGAGGCGGCCAGCCAGCGCCGCCAGTAGGCGACCGTCGCCGTGAACGCCTCCTCGGCCTCGACGTGGGCACACCGGCGCGGGCTCACGACGCCGCCGACCTGGTCCAGGGCGAAGACGGCCGACTCCCCCTCGACGAGCTTGAAGTCCGCCCGGACATCGGGGCCGTCCACGGTCAGGGGCACGGTGGCGGTCAGCGCGAGCGACAGCCCGGCGGACTCGAACAGGGTCAGCCCGCCGGTCGCACGGACGGTGTGGGGATCCCTGCCGTAGTGGAAGCGCGGAGCCACCCGGGTCCGGAAGGGCAGCGTGCCGCGGACGCACACCACGCGGCGGATGAGCCGGTGCCGGTCGGCCTCGGCGGCGTCCGCGGTCACCGGCATGAAGTCCTGCACCTCGCCGACGCCGTCATCGGCGAAGAACCTGGTGATCAGCACGTTGGTGTCGGGGAAGTAGAACTGCTTGGTCCGGGCGGCCTCCGCGGCGGCGAGCTCGAAACAGCCGCCCCGCTCCGCGTCCAGGACGGACGCGAAGACGCTCGGGGCGTCGAAGCGGGGGCAGCAGTACCAGTCGATCGTGCCGTTGCTGCCGACGAGCGCGACGGTGCGCAGGTCGCCGATCAGTCCGTGCTCGGAGATGGGCAGGTAGCGCGGAGCGGGCGCGTCCTGCCTGCTGAAGGTGTCGGCCATCGCAGCAGCCTCCCTGTCCGCGGACGCACGGACTGCTTCCAGCTTAGGACCGCGAACAGAACGGCGGTCCGGTCGGCGGGAGGCGTCCGGTGCGTACGCCTGCAGGGCGCCGGAGGGTTCTCGTGGCGGAGCCGGTCTCGGCGCCCACGGCCCGCGGGTGACCTCGCACGGGCACAGCCGAGCCTGGGGGGTGCGCACCCGGGTGCCGGGCGCTCGTGCTGTCCGGAGCTCCCGGGCGCGCGGCGGCGGAGGTTTCCCGGTGGGACGGGCAGGTACTCCTCAGGACAGGTACTCCTGCGACGGGCAACCGGCCGGGGTCCACCCCGGCGGCACCGGCCCGTTCCGGCCGCGACCGCGGCAGCCGGCGCAGGTGGCCTCCGGATGCGGGGCGCCGCGAGGCACGGAATCGTGGGAGCAGGTCCCGTCTCGCGCGGCACGGGCGCCGGTGCGGCGGCCGGCTCGGAGGAGACCCGGACTCGAGGAGGAGACATGTCGCCGTCACAGCCCGACTCATCCCGTTCGTCCGGGGAGCACGTCACCCCGGACCATGTGCTCCACGCCCGCACCGGCACCGATGTCTCGGCCGAGGACATCGTGCTGGCCGCGGGCAGGGACATCACCCCGAAGAACCTCGAGTGGGCCCAGCGCAAGCTGGCCGCGGAGGGGCCGGTCGCGATCGAGAAGCTGCTGCCCTGACCCGCCCGGGGTCCCGGCAGCGGCACCGCCGCAGCGCGGGGCACCGGAGCGCCGCTCCGGTGCCCCGGGCCGGCGGCACGCGCAGTACCGCCGGACGCCTCCTACGGCCGCACGGGCGGGCTCACGGGCGCTCGGGGTCCAAGGGCAGGGGTTCGTCGGGCAGCTCGGTGTCCTCCTCGACGACGTGCACGGCGGCTTCCTCCGCTCCGGCGGCGCCCGCGTCGATGCCCACGTCGTGGGCCACTTCCTCCTTGGTGGTGTCGGTGTGCGCGCCCTGGTCGGGGGCCACCAGACGGCCGGCGCGGCGGCTGCCCGCCTCCGGGTCCACCGGCTCGCCCTCGCCGCCGGGCAGGTCGCCCACCCCGTCACCGACCTCCTCGTCCACCTCGGGCACTTCCTGGGCGAGCCGCTGGTCGAGGGTCTCCCCCTCGTGCTGCTCGGCGGCCGTGACGCCGTGCTTGGTGACGCCGAAGGGCTTCTCGGGCGGAGAGTAGCCCTCGTCGAGGATCTCGTCGTACGTCGGTTCCTCCAGCGCGTCCGACAGGTCCAGCGGCGCGGCGTCCTCCTGCTCCTCGTTGTCCCCGGTCGGCTGGTACGCGTCGTCGGCCATCGGGTTGGTGCTCACGAGTGCCTCCCTGGCATCGGCTCGTCTCAGAGGTGTCGTGATCCGCGTTTCCCGGTACGGCGGTCCTAACCAACCGGTACGTCGGCGGTGACCAACCGGGCGAAACGGCCGGCGTCGCTCCCGTCCCCGCTCACGAGCGCTCCGGCCGATCTTGAAGGCCTCTTCCGCGCCGCTATCATCACCTCCACACGGTGTGATCATCCGACCGCCGCGGCGGTGGGCGATGCCCACACCACCCCCGTTCCCCGGCCCCTTCCGAGGCCTTGCTCGGACGGATCCGTGCCGGCTCCCCACGCGTCCGGGCCAGGCCGCCCCCGCGTCGTGCACGACGGAAAGCAGCGCATGATGAGCAACAGCAGGGGCCGAGGGCTGCAGGCAGGCGCCCTCGGGACCTTCGACACCGTGGTGATGGCCGTGGCGGGCAGTGCCCCGGCGTACTCGCTGGCGGCGACCACCGCGGTCCTGGTCGGGGCGGTGGGCCTGGCCAGTCCGGCGGCCCTGCTGTACTGCCTGATACCGATGCTGGGCATCGCGCTGGCGTTCAGCTACCTCAGCCGGATCGACGTCAACGCGGGCGCCAGCTACTCCTGGGTGGGCCGCACGCTCCACCCGTTCCTCGGCTTCCTCAGCGGCTGGGCCCTCGTCGTGTCGGCGACCATCTTCATGGTGGCCGGTTCGCTGCCCGCCGGGTCGATGACGCTGGCCCTGTTCGACGCCTCGCTGGCCGAGGACACGGCCCTGTCGACGGTGGTCGGCGCGGGCTGGTTCGTGCTGATGCTGCTGGTGGTGCTGGGCGGAGCCCGGCTGACCGTGCGGGCGCAGCTCGTCATGTCGGGTGTGGAGCTCGCCCTCCTCGCGCTGTTCGCGGTCCTCGCCGTCCTCCACACCGGCGACGCCCGGCCCTTCGACTGGTCGTGGCTGGGCTTCGGCCATTTCGACGGGGTGTCCGGGTTCGCCTCCGGCGCCCTCATCGCCGCGTTCTACTACTGGGGCTGGGACGTGACCAGCAACCTCAGCGAGGAGACCCGCGACAGCCGCCGCACGACCGGGCTCGCGGGGCTGATCGGCGTGGGCGTCGTCTTCCTGCTGTTCGAGGTGTTCACCATCGCGGTGAACGTCGTGCTGTCCTCGCGGCAGATCCACGCGAACGAGGCCAACGTGCTGGCGGTGCTCGGCGAGGAGCTGTGGCCGGGCTGGGGCGGCAAGCTGCTGGTGGTCTCGGTGATGCTGTCCACCATCGCCACCCTGGAGACCACGCTGATCCAGGTCACCCGCTCGCTGTTCGCCATGGGCCGCGACCGCACGATGCCGTCCGCGCTGGGCCGTGTGCACCGCACCTGGAACACGCCCTGGGTGGCCGTGACCGTGGTCGGCGGGGTGGCGCTGGCCCTGTTCATCGCGTCCAACGCGCTGGGCACGGTGGGCGACATCCTGGCGAACGCCATCTCGGCGATCGGCCTGCAGATCTCCGTCTACTACGGCCTGACGGGCCTGGCGGTGGTGGTCGCCTACCGCAGGATGCTGCTGAAGTCGGTGGCCCACTTCGTCCTCGGCGGGGTGTGGCCGCTGCTGGGCGCGCTGTTCATGTTCTGGGTCTTCGTCGAGTCGCTGGGCGAGCTGGAGCCCGCCGCGATCGCCATCGGCATCGGCGGCCTGGCCGCCGGTCTCGTGCCGATGCTGTGGTACTGGCGGCGGGGCAGCGACTACTACCGGCCGGCGAAGCTGGACGCCGCCCGCACGGTCCGGGCCGACTACGTTCCCGGCGGCCGCGCGGGCGAGCAGGCCCGTGGGTACGAGGGTCTGCCCACCGACTTCTGAGGACGAGCCCGATGGCACGCGAGAGCCGCACCCCCGACTTCGACCCCGACTGCGGGGACCAGGCGCTCACCTCCGCCCGCCATGACATCGTCATCGGCCGCTGGCAGGGCCTGCGGGAGCTGCTGCGGGACACCGGTGCCGACTGGCCGGTGCGGGGACACCGGGTCCGGCTGCTGGCGCAGGCGTGCGCGGGCAGTTCGACCGTGGAGTCCTGGCTGGCCGCCGAGCCGCACAGCGCGGACGCGCTGGTGCTGCGGGCGGCCACGGAGACGGCCCGCACGTTCCACCTGGCCATCGAGGCGGGCCGGGGCGTGCCGGTCGAGCAGTCCCGGCTGGACACTACGGTGCGGGCCTGCCTGCGGGCCACGGAGACCTGGCCGGAGGACCCCACGCCGTGGATCTCGCTGATCTCCGTCGCCCGGCTGTATCCGACGGGTGTGCGGCGCCGGGAACTGGCCCGCTGGTGGGACGAGCTGCACCGGCGCGATCCCTACAGCGTCGAGGGCCATCTGCAGGTGCTGCACTACTACTCCTCGCGGTGGCACGGCACCCACGGCCTGATGTACGACTTCGCCCGCGACGCGGCCGGGGCGGCGCCGCCCGGCTGCCCCCTGCCGGTGCTGGTGCAGTACGCGCGGGTGGAGGAGTTCCGCTACGTCCTGGAGGGCGCGCGGGGGCAGCGGTCCGCCGTCGGCTGCGGGCAGCAGTGGGACCACGACGGCGCGGTCGGCGACGTACGGCGCACCTGGGAGCGGTGGATCGTGCCGCGCGGGGACGCCGCCGTGGCGCCGGAGGAACTGCGCGACGTCAACTACCTGGCGCACGCGGCCTGTCTCGCGGGTGCCCTGGACATCGCCGGGCCGCTGCTGCGGATGCTGGGCCGCCGGGCCACGAGGACCCCGTGGGCGTACACCGGCGACCCGGTCAGGCAGCTGGAGCGGGGGCGCCGGGAAGCAGGCCTGCCGAGGTGACCGGGAGGGTGCGGGCGGCCGTCGTCCCGGCGCCGGCCGCCGGTGCGACGTACAGCCGCAGCGGGCCGACGCGCCGGGAGGGCCAGCCGCGGGCGTACGCGGGCGGCCGGCCGTCGGCGGTGGTGAGCACGGCCACCGGCATCCGCCGCGCGGCCCGTTCGACGGCGGCCCGGGTGGTGTTGGCGTTCGGGCCGCCGGTCGCGGCGGAGGCGCAGCCGGCGTAGAACGCGATCGGGATGGCGTTCTGCCCGGTGAGCAGGCACGGCTGGCGGACGCCGAGGCGGTGCAGCGCCGCGGCGGTGCGGTCCCAGCCGCGGCGGTCGGCGGTCGTGCGCTGCACCGTGTGGGCGAGGACCGCGAACTGGACGGCGAGGTGCCCGGCGAGTCCCAGCGCGACCAGGGCCGCCACCACCGGCCGCCGGACCCGGCCGCGCACCGTGAGGAGCCGGACGAGGGCGTCGGCGGCGGGGATCGCCAGCAGGGCGTAGGCGGGCAGCAGGAAACGCGGCGCCGCGTACCCGATCAGGAACAGGTAGGGGAACGCGGCCGTGGCGGCGCAGCCCACCGCCACCAGGGCGGGTGTGGCCGGCCGGGCGCGGTGGGCGAGGGCGAGGCCCAGCAGGGCGAGCAGCGGCAGGACGAACCACCAGGCGGTGACCACCGGATGCGGCATCGCGCCGGTGCACGGCCGGCACAGGGTCCGCCCGCCGAGGCTGCGCAGCTGGTCGTCGACGGCGAAGTACCAGCCGAGGCCGCCCTGGATGGCGGAGCCGTCGGACAGCCGCCGCACGAGGCCGCCGTACGCGGCGTAGGCCTCGATCACCCACTCGGCCGCTCCCGCGGCCAGGCCGGCCGACAGCGCGGCCAGGGGCCGCCAGTGACGGCCCCGCAGGGCCAGGGGCAGCAGCGGGAGCACCACCCACACCGCGTCCATGGGCCGCATCCACGCCATCAGCGCGGCTCCGGCGGCCAGGCCCCACAGCCCGGCCCGGTCGGCGCGGTCCGCGCGGGCGCGCAGGAAGCAGCCCGCGCAGACCAGGGCGCCCACGGCCACCCAGTAGTTGGGCATCGCCTGCGGGCCGTAGAACAGCGTCACCCAGAGGGTGGCGAACAGGGCCCCGGCGAGCGCCAGGACGCGTGCGGGGAACATCCGCCGCCACACGCGCAGCGCCAGGTACAGGGCGAGGCCGGACAGCAGCGCCAGGTAGACGCGCAGCAGCGGCGTGGACGACGACCAGGAGGCGACCGGCGCCACGAGCAGCGGGACGCCGCGGGAGCGGGGGGCGCTGAAGAAGGCCGCCGGCGCGTGGGAGCTGACCTGGCTGACGTAGACGGTCTCGTCCCAGCCGAGGCCCATGCCGGGCCGGACGAGGACGAGCTGGGCCGCGGCGAAGGCGGCGGCCACGGCCGCCAGGAGGCGGTCACCGCCGAGCCGGGGACCGCGGGAGCGGCCCGGCGGCCAGGAGCGCCGTGTTCCGGCCGGTGCGGCGTGTGCGGTGTCGGGCATCCGGGCTCCCTCACCCCTCCATGTCGCGGTCGCCCGCGCCGCCCCGCCGCCCCGGGGCCCGGAGGGCGCACGGGGCGGGGGACGCAGGAGAGCGCGGGAAGGACGTCGGATGCCGACCGAACGGCACCGAAGATCACGGAACAAACAACGACAAACTACCCTGTTCCGCACGCTCCCGGAGACAGCGATACCTCCGAAGTCCTGAGGTCCCTACGCGCTGTAAGGTTGTGGGCATGGCTGGCAGAGGGCCTCAGGACAGGACGGGACGGCGCAACGCGGGAGAGCTGGAAGGCGCGGTCCTCACGGCGCTGTGGTCCACCCAGCGGCCCCTGACCCCGGCGGATATCCAGACGGCTCTCGGCGGCGACCTGGCCTACAACACCGTGCACACCATCCTCAAGCGGCTCCACGACAAGGGTCTGGTGCTGCGCGAGGTCGACGGGCGGCGCGGCGCCTACCGGCCCGCCAAGAGCGCGGCGGAGCTGACCGCGGAGGCGATGCACGCGGCTCTGGACCGGGGCCCCGACGCGATAGCCGCCCTGCGGCAGTTCGTCACGGGGCTCAGCCCCGAGGAGGGGCGGGCGCTGCGCGACCTGCTCACCGGCGGCGCGGCCTGACGGCGGGGGCCGTGGCCTCCGCCCCGCACGGCGGCACCGGGCGACGGCCGGAGGGCCGGTTCCCGGCCCGCCGCGCACGGCCGGCCGGGAACCGGCCCTCCGCGTGGGCCGATCCACCTGCCGGGAAGCGGCGAGGGCACGCCCGGGGTGGCCGCCGCTGCCTCGGCGCGGCGGCCACCCCGGGCGTCACCTCTCGCCGTCCTCGCCGTCGCGCCCGCGGGCGTTCGGGCGCCGGTGCGGGGGCTGCTCGGGCGTGGGACGCGGCGTCAGGGGCGGCACCGGGCGGGTCACGGGGGTGTCCGGCTGCACCGTGACCGGCTCGCCGTGGTGGTGCAGCGTCAGCGTCTCCCCGGACAGCAGCGAGTACGTCGCGTCGTGCTGGCCGATGTCCACGCACAGCCGGCGGCCGCGGAACTGCAGGCTGAAGACCAGGCGCCGGAACTTCTCCGGCAGCCGCGGCGCGAACGCCAGCATGTCGCCGGCCCGGCGGGTGCCACCGAAACCCGCGACGAGTGCCACCCACGTCCCCGCGAGCGACGCGATGTGCAGGCCGTCGCGGGTGTTGTGCTCCAGGTCGTCCAGGTCCATCAGGGCCGCCTCGGCCGCGTAGTCGTAGGCCAGGCGCAGGTGGCCCGCCTGGGCGGCGATCACGGCCTGGACGCACGCCGACAGGGACGAGTCCCGGACCGTCAGCGGCTCGTAGTACGCGAAGTTGCGGGCCACCTGCTCGTCGTCGAAGTGGCTGCCACAGGCGTACATGGCGAGGACCAGGTCCGCCTGCTTGACGACCTGCTTGCGGTACAGGTCGAAGTAGGGGAAGTGCAGCAGCAGCGGGTACTGGTCGGGGCGGGTGGCCGCGAAGTCCCAGGACTGGTAGCGGGTGAAGCCCTCGTGCTGCTCGTGCACCCCGAGCGTGGGGTTGAACGGCACGTGCATGGCCTCGGCGGCGTCCCGCCACGCGGCGCTCTCCTCGTCGTCGACGCCGAGCTGCTCCGCCTCCTTCGGGTGGCGTTCGACGGCGTCGGCGGCGGCCAGCAGGTTCGCCCGCGCCATGAGGTTGGTGTACGTGTTGTCGTCGGCGATCGCGCTGTACTCGTCGGGACCGGTGACGCCGTCGATGTGGAAGGCGCCGTGGTGGTCGTGGTGGCCGAGCGACCGCCACAGGCGGGCCGTCTCCACCAGCAGCTCCACGCCGGTGTCGCGTTCGAAGTCGTCGTCGCCGGTCGCCGAGACGTACCGCACCGCGGCGTGTGCGATGTCGGCGTTGACATGGAACGCGGCCGTCCCCGCGGGCCAGTACGCCGACCCCTCCTGGCCCTCGATGGTCCGCCAGGGGAAGGCGGCGCCCCGCAGCCCGAGCTGGGCGGCCCGCTCCCGGGCGGCGGGCAGCGTGTTCTGCCGCCAGCGCAGCGCCTCGGCGACGGCGCCCGGCGCGGTGTACGTCAGCACCGGCAGCACGAACATCTCGGTGTCCCAGAAGGCGTGCCCGTCGTAGCCGGAGCCGGTCAGGCCCTTGGCGGGGATGGCCCGCTGCTCAGCGCGGGCACCGGCCTGCAGGACGTGGAACAGGGCGAAGCGGACGGCCTGCTGGATCTCCTCGTCGCCGTCCACCTCGACGTCGGCCCGCGCCCAGAAGTCGCTCAGGTACTCCTCCTGCTCGCGCACCAGGCCGCCGAAGCCGCCGAGCGCGGCCGCCGCCAGCGCCGCGTCCGCCTGGTCCCTTATCGCCGGCAGGGAGCGCACGCCGGACCAGCCGTGCGAGACGAGCTTCTCCACCCGCAGCCGCTGCCCGGGTTCGAGGAGGGAGGTGACCGTGAGCCGGGCCATGTCGGGGTGGCTCTCGCCGGAGACCGTCGTGCGCTCGGGGCCGGAGACGACGTGGTCGGCGGCCACCGCGACGCGCAGACCGCTGTTGCGGGTGCGGTGGACCAGGCGCAGCCGGCTGCCGGAGGAGAAGTGCTCCTCCGGCTCCAGCGGGGCCTGGAGCGCCACCGCGGCACGCGGGTCGCCGTCGGTGTCCGGCAGTTGCTCGTTGGCGACGAGCTCCGACTGGATCACCACGCGTGTCTGCCCGTCGAGGGCCTCCACCTCGAAGACCACCGCGGCGATCGAGCGCTGGGTGAGGGAGACCAGCCGGGTGGAGCGCAGGCGGACCGCCGAACCGGCCGGCGAGACCCACTCGCAGGTCCGCTCCAGCACTCCCCGGCGCATGTCGAGGACGCGCTCGTGGGAGACGAGGCGGCCGTAGCGCAGGTCGAACGGCTCGTCGTCGACGAGCAGGCGCAGGATCTTGCCGTTGGTGACGTTGATGACCGTCTGGCCGGACTCCGGGTAGCCGTAGCCGGCCTCCGCGTACGGCAGCGGGTGCACCTCGTGCACGCCGTTGAGGTAGGTGCCCGGCAGGCCGTGCGGTTCGCCCTCGTCGAGGTTGCCGCGCCAGCCGACGTGCCCGTTGGACAGCGCGAACACGGACTCGCTCTGGGCGAGGACGTCCAGGTTGAGTTCCGTCTCGCGGACGGTCCACGGCTCGACGGCGTACGAGCGCTGCGTGATCACGTGTCGCTCCCCAGCTCGGCGAGGTCCTTGACGACGACGCTCGCGCCGTGCGCGTACAGCGCGTCGGTCTGGCCGACGCGGTCGACGCCGACGACGTATCCGAAGCCGCCCGCGCGGCCCGCGTCCATGCCGGCCAGCGCGTCCTCGAACACGGCGGCGTGCGCGGCCTCGACGCCGAGGTCGTGGGCGGCGGCGAGGAACGTGTCCGGGTGCGGCTTGCCCGGCAGCTTCCGCTCGGCGGCGACCACGCCGTCCACGCGGACGTCGAACAGCCGCTCCGCGTCGATGGAGCGCAGCACCTCGCGGGTGTTGGCGCTGGAGGAGACGATCGCGGTGCGCAGGCCCGCGGCCCGGACCGCGTGGAGGTAGCGCAGCGTGCCCTGGTAGGGCTCCACGCCCTCGGCGCGGATCTTGCGCAGCACCAGCTCGTTCTTGCGGTTGCCGAGGCCGTGGACGGTCCGGGCGTCCGGCGGGTCGTCGGGGGTGCCCTCGGGCAGCTCGATGCCGCGGGAGGCGAGGAAGGCGCGGACGCCGTCGGCGCGGGGCCGCCCGTCGACGTACTCGTCGTAGTCGTCGGCCTGGTCGAAGGGCCGGAAGTCGTCGCCGTCCCGCTCGCGCAGGAACGCGTCGAAGGTCTCCTTCCAGGCGGCCGCGTGGACGACGGCCGTCTTCGTGACGACCCCGTCGAGGTCGAAGAGGCAGGCTTGGATGTCTTCGGGCAGACCGAGCTCTGTCATACAGGCACCTTTCCCCGCGGCGCGGCGTTGAGAGGGTGTCGAGTGCCACACGGAGCGTACTTTCCGAGGCCGTCCCGCACACGGATGCGGGCGGCCCGCGATCCGGGCGGCCGAGGAGCTCGCCGCGCGGGAGGGGGCCCCGGGCGGTATGACGCGGCGCCTGCGCCGGACCGCGGTGTCCGGCGCCGCGGTCGGCGTGCGGGGCCGCCGGGGATGCGGCCGGACGCTGTTGTCGGACCACGATGAGGGCAGCGGGCCGGGCGCGCCCTAGCCGCGACGGCCGGGCACGACGCCCACGCCGAACCCCGGTGCCCGGCACCCACCTCGGCGTGCAGGGTGGCCGAACCCGGGACGGGCGTCGTCGGACCACAATGAGGACAGCGGGCCGGGCGCGCCCTTGCCGCGACGGCCGGGCACGACGCCCACGCCGAACCCCGGTGCCCGGCACCCACCTCGGCCTGCGGGGTGGCCGAACCCGGGACGAGCGTCATCGGACCAGGGTGAGAGGTGCGGGCAGAGGGCGCCCTTTCGGCGCCCACCCGGGACGCCGGCGCACGGCCTGGCGTCGCGGCGAGCGACGACGAGAGGCGGGCCGCCGGGGCCGGGGCGTGGCTCACTCGCCCACCGCGCAGTGCCGGGGCCCGGCATGCCGACGGCGGACGGGTGGCACACTGGCGCGTGTGCTGGTGACCTTCGACGACCTCCTCGTCCGTGCCCGCGACCTGGCCCGGGACGGCCGCCGCGCGGTCCTCGGCATCGCGGGCAGCCCCGGCTCGGGCAAGTCGACGCTCGCCGAGCACCTGGTGCGGGCGCTGAACGGACCGGACGGCTCGTGGGCCGCGCAGGTCCCGATGGACGGCTTCCACCTCGCCGACGCCGAACTGGACCGGCTCGGCCGCAGGGACCGCAAGGGCGCGCCGGACACCTTCGACGCCGCCGGGTACGCGGCCCTGCTGCGACGGCTCCGCGAGGAGGACGAGCGGCCGGACGGCGAGACGGTGTACGCGCCCGGGTTCGAGCGCGTCCTGGAGCAGCCGGTCGCCGGTGCGCTACCGGTCCCGCCGTCGGTCCGGCTGGTCGTGACGGAGGGCAACTACCTGCTGCTGGACACCGGCGCCTGGTCCCGTGTGCGGCCCCACCTGGACGAGGTGTGGTTCTGCGAGACGGAGGAGCGGGAACGCGTCCGCCGGCTGGTGGCCCGCCACGAGCGGTTCGGCAAGGACCACGACGCCGCGGTCGCCTGGGTCCTGGGCAGCGACCAGCGCAACGCGGACCTGGTGGCGGCCACCCGCGACCGGGCGGACCTGATCGTCCCGGCGAGCGCCGTGCCGCAGCCGGGCGAACCGCAGGCCTGCGCGCCGCCGGAGCACGGTCCGGCCGGGCGGGGATAACCCCGGCGCCCTGCGGACCGCCGACCGGAACACCGCCCGGGCACGGTCCGGCCGGGCGCGGGTGAACCCTGGCGCCGTGCGGACCGCGGACCTGCGCGCCGCCCGGGCACGGGCCGTCCCGGCGCGGGTGCACCCGCTGCCGTGCGGACCTGCGCACCGCCCGGGCGCGGGTGAACCCCGGTTCCGCGCGGACTGCGGACTTTCGCACCGCCCGAGCGCGGGTGACCGTGCCGTGCGCGCACGGACCGCCAGATCGCCCGAGCACGGCTGGACCCCCGGTTCCGTACGGTGCGCGGACCTGCGCGACCGCCGAACAGAGTCCGGTCGGGCGGGGATGAACCCCGGGCGGCCGCGGGACGTACCGGTGTGTACGGCGGGCGGTCCGCCGGTACGACTGGTGAAGCGGTGACGCCCTGGCGGCGGGTGCCGGTGCGGACGGCCCGGCCGTGACCCGGCTGCCGACCGCCCCGCCCCACCGGCGGCGCCGCGGGGCGGATGATGGCGCGAGAACAGCTGACGGTCCCGGCCACCGAGCCCGGCGGCGCGGCCGCACCCCGCGCGCCGGGCGGCGCCGGGAGCGCGGCGGCACGCGCGTACGCCCGGCTGCGGCGCCACCGGCGGTGGCTGGTGCCGCTCGCCGTGGCCGTGCTGCTGGCCCAGCTGGCCGTCGCGGCGGTCACCGCGGCGGCCGAGCAGACGCCGACCATCGACGAGCCGGTCTACGTGGGCACGGCGGCCGTCTGCCTGCGCGAGCACAGCCTGGCCTGCAACCCGGAGCACCCGCCGCTGGGGAAGCTGGCCGTCCTCCTCGGGGTCATGGCCGCCGATCCGCACGTCGACCGGTCCTTCACCGGCGACCAGGGCCGGCTCGGGCGGCATCTGCTGTACGAGTCCGGCAACGACCCGTGGCGGCTGATGCTCTGGGCAAGGCTCCCGGTGATCGCGCTGACGCTGCTGTTCGGGCTGGTGGTGTTCGCGTTCGCCCGTGACCTCGTGGGCCGGGCGGGCGCCCTGGTGGCGCTGGCGCTGTACGCCTTCTCCCCCGACGTCGTGGCGCACGGGTCGCTGGCCACCCTGGACGTGCCGGCGGCCGGCTTCGTGGTGACGTCCGCGTGGCTGCTGTGGCGGGCGCGCCGGCGTCCCCGGCTGTACCTCCCGCTCGCCGGTGCCGCGCTGGGGGCGGCGCTGGCCACCAGGATGAGCACGCTGCCGGCGGTGCCCGTGCTGGCACTGCTCGCGGCGGGGTCCGTGTGGTCGTCCCGGCGCCCCTCCGGGCGCGCCGCCCGGGCCAGGGCGCTCGCGGCGGGCGCCGGACGGGCCGGCGTCGCGGTGGCGGTCGCGTTCGCCGTCGTGTGGGCCGCCTACCTGGTGGTCGATCCGCGGCTGCGGTGGTCGCCGGCGGCACCGGTGCCGGCCGTGCACGGGCTACGGGCCCTGCTGGTCGCTCTGCTGCCGGTGCCCGAGGCCTACCGGGACGGAATGCGGATGCAGTTCGGTCTGGAGGGACTGCCGTGGCAGGGCTACCTCTTCGGGCAGGTGTACACCGGGTCCCGCTGGTACTACCTGCCGGCCGCGCTGCTGGTGAAGACCCCGCTCGGGCTGCTGGCCCTCGGCACGGCGGGCGCCGTCGCGGTGGCGGCCGTGCGGCGGCTGCGGCCGGCGGCGCCGTACGTGCTGATCCCCCCGGCGGTGCTGCTGGCCGCGGCGACGCACTCGTCGCGGGACCTCGGCACCCGCTACGCCGTGTTCGTGCCGATGTTCCTGGCGGTGGCCGCGGGCGCGGTGACCGCCGTGCGCGGGCGGTGGACGGCAGCGGCGGCGCTGCTGCTGGTGGCGTTCGCCGCGGTCAGTTCGCTGCGGACGTATCCCTACTACCTGCCGTACGCGAACGAGGCGTTCGGCGGGCCGGCACGGACCCGTCTGTGGCTGCACGACTCCAACGTCGACTGGGGCCAGGATCTGGGGCGGCTCGCCGAGCGGTTGCGCACGCGCCACCCGGGCGAGCGGGTCTGGCTGGTCTACAAGGGCAGCGGTGTGCCCGCGTACTACGGCATCCACGCCGCCGACCCGCGCCGCGTTCCCCCGGAGCGGGTACGCGGCCTGCTGGTGGTGTCCGACTCGGCGGCCGCCAAGGCGCGGGGGCGGCTGGCGGAACTGCTCGCCGGGAGCCGTCCCGTCGACGACGTCGGGCACTCGATCACGATCTACCGGCGCTGACACCGCGCCGGCCGCGCAGGGCACACGGCTCGGGCGGCGGGCCGCGCAGGGCACACGGCTCGGGCGGCGGTTCCCGGGCGGGGACACCCCGCCCGCGTGCGAACCGCCGGCGGAGACTCTCCGCGGCCGGCGGTGGTCGTCCGGCGCGGGCTCCGGGCCGTCACGGCCCTTCGGTCACGGCCCGCCGGCCGTCGCACCTCCACGATCGGGACCGCCGGCCCTCCCCGGTCGGGTACCGCCGTCGTCACGCGTCCCCGGTCACGGTCCGCCGGCCGTCACGCCTCGTCGAGCGCGGTCCGGCCCTCAGCCGGCGGCGCCTCGGGCGGCGTGCGGAACGCCTCGGCGCTGACGTGCTGCATGACGTGGCTCTCCACGCGGTAGCGGCCGTTGGGCAGATCGTGCCCGCGGGTGATGTGCACCGTCAGCGGGCCGGCCCACGTATAACCCTTCCGCTCGGCGTGCCGGGCCAGGCTGTCGGTGAGCACCTGGCCCACCCCGCTGCCGCGGCGCGTCAGCTCGTCGTGGACGCTGCCGGCGAGCTCGACGTCGTAGGCGTTGGGCACGATGACGCGGTCGTGGCTGCACACGACCGCGTGGGCGTCGCACTCCTGCCGCAGCGCGTCGAGGAGTTCGACCGGTTCCTTGCCGGCGATCCGCGCCCGCAGCGCCTCCCACCGGTTCTCCAGGGCCTGTTCCAGGGCGCTGAGTGCGCTCATTCGGGCTTCACCTGCCGAAGGATCGGGTGTCGTCTGCCGGACCGTGGGGGGGTGGGAGGCCGGGGTCGGTGTCAGCGGTCCGTCCGGTCAGCTCTCCTCGTAGTCCTCGGGGCGCACCTGCGCCTCCTCGAACGCCTCGCGCAGGGTGCGGCCGGTGGCGCCCGCGTCCTGCGACTCGTTCTCCTCCCGGTTCTCCAGCACCTCGTCGGTGGTGTCGGTCTTCGGGCGGTTCTCCTCGGGGACGGTCATGACGGACCTGCTCCTCGTCTGTGGTGTGCGGTCTTACCCGAGGCGGGTTCCCGTAGGGCGCGCGCCTATCCCTCCCGTCGTCGGCGGGTGGCCGGCATCCGCCGACGGTGGACGGGGCGCCCGGCGCAGTCCCAGGTCACGACGGTGAGTGAGCTATGTTGAACCCCTGTGGGAGACAAAGGAGGCGCTTCGGTGCCATCGCCGCAGCAGGCTCGCGCGCAGGCGTCCGCGATCACCTCGGGGAAGACGGTGCCCGAGGCGGAGGCCGCTCCGACCTCCCAGCTGCGGGCCCTCTTCGACGGCCCCCACCTCTCCCCCGGCCAGCGCCGTATCGCCCAGTACCTGATCGAGAACATCGCCGAGGCGGCCTTCCTGTCCATCACGGACCTCGCGGAGCGGGTCGGCGTCAGCCAGCCGTCGGTGACGCGCTTCGCCGCGGCCGTCGGTTTCAGCGGATACCCGGCGCTGCGCGAGAGGCTCCAGTCGATCGCGCTGCGCACCCTCGCCGTCGGGCCGGGCGCGGCCGAGGAGGACCGGAGCAACGAACTGCAGGCCGCGATCGACGCCGAGATCGCCAACCTGGAGAACCTGCGCCGCGACGTCGCCGATCCCGACCGGGTCATCGACACCGGCCGGCAACTGTCGCGGTCGACGCCGCTGACCGTGCTCGGGCTGCGGATCTCGGCGTCGCTCGCCGAGTACTTCGCGTACGCGGCACGGCGCATCCACCCCGACGTACGGCTGGTCACGCGCGGGGGGAGCGTGGCCTACGACGCGCTGCTGCAGTCCCGCGAGGCGGGCGGCACCTGGGTCCTGGCCTTCTCGATGCCCCGGCACGCCCAGGAGACCCTCACGGCCGTCCGGGTCGCCCGGGGCGCCGGGCTCAAGGTGGCCCTGATCACCGACCTGGCGCTGGGCCCGGTCGCCGACGAGGCCGACGTCACCTTCGCCACCGGGACCGGCTCACGCCTCGTCTTCGACTCCTACGCCGCGCCCGGGGTGATGTGCGCGGCGCTGCTGCAGGCCATGACGGACGCCGACCCGGAGCGGACCCAGGCCCGCCTGGAGGAGTACGAACAACTGGCGGACGAGCACCGGTTCTTCCTGGAGGACTGACCTCGTTCCTCCCCGGAGGGACTGACCGCGTTCTTCAAGGGCCGACCGCGTAGCGCCGACCGCCTTCTCAGGCGGACCGAGAGCGGCGCCGTCGCCACGGCGCCGCTCTCGGCGCCGCGTCGGCGGAACGGCACGGCGACCCCGCTGGGCCGACTCGGCCTGTGCGCCGAGCAAGGCGTCCACGCGCCGGGAGGCGTGCGTCCTGCGCGCCCGTGCGGGGCGCCGTCCGTGTCCTGACGGGCCCGCGGCCTGGAACGCCGTGCGGGGGCCTCGGGCCGCGCGTCGCCGCCACGCGTTCTCCCCGGCAGTCCGCAGTCGTCCGCGGCGGAGACACGGCCCCGGGTCCAGCAAGCATGAATGTTTTCATACGTCTTGAAAAGCAGACAGCATATATAAATACTGCTCACGGATCGCGGTCCGGCCCACCCACAGGCCGGGACCGCACCCTCGCCCGCACCTCGCACAGCCCCCGAGAAAGCCGACGGTCCCCCATGCGCACCCCGCACCATCCGCCGCACGGGCGCCGTCGCCTCCTCGGGCACCTGCACGAACGCCCCGAGCCGCCGTCCGCCACCCGCGGCGGCGCACGGGGCGTCCGGTCGGGCACCGCCCGTGCGAGCGCCCGCGGCGGCCCGGCCGTCCACCGGACCGGGTGCGGAGGCGGCTCCCGCCCCCCTCGCACGCCGGGACCGCGGCCGGAGCCGTCCCACCCCCGTCGGACCACCCTTCACGACGCCGCACACCCGGAAGCGATCACCATGCCCCTGACGACCACGCGCATCACCCCGGACTGGCCCTGCCAGGTCAAGACACCCGGCAGCTTCGACTGGGAGCGCTCGGCGGTGAAATGGCTGCGCGAGCTGGTGCCCGCGCGCTACGCCGGCTACCCCGCGCTGATCCGCCACCCGGTGCTGCTCGCCCGTCACGCCCACCTCCAGGTCCAGCAGGAGATCCGGGTGGCGCGCACGGCCCTGCAGACCGCCCGCGCCGATCTGCCCCGGCTGGGGATGCCCGAGTCGGTCATCGAACACACGATCAAGCTGTACGCGGCCGAGCTCATGCAGCTGCAGCACATCGCCCGCAGTGTCCGCGCCGTGACCGAAGCGCTGGTGGAGCGCCCCGCCGCCCGCTGACACCGCCGCCGGTGCAACGGAGTTCCGGCACCGTCCGCGGGACGTGGTCACGGGCTCCGGTCACCGCCGCCGCGGTCGTGACCGTCCTGCCCGGATCCGCGCCGGGCCGGTCGTGGGACCACGCCCACCCGCTCCGAAAAAACGTTTCTGCGGTACGCGCGGTGATCAGGGCGCTCCGGGCGCACAACCCTGTGATCGGACCGGCCGGCATGTGCGATGCTCATGAGCGTGACGAGCGAGCCAGTCTTCCCCGCGGAGTCCGGCGCCGCGCCCGACCTGGCGGCGCTGACCGAGGTCGTGGCCAGGCAGCGGGCGGAGCTCGACCGGCTGCGGGATCTGGCGGCGGCCTCCGCCGTGCTGGAGCGCGCCAAGGGCGCCCTCATGGCGCTCACCGGCTGCTGCCCCGACGCCGCGCACGAGGAGCTGGTCCAGCGGGCCAGGGCGGCGGGGCGCACGCTGACGGAGGAGTGCTGGATCACGCTCGGCGCGCTGGTGCCCCCGGCCGGCGCGACGGCGGGCGGGCCCGGCGCCGTGGCTCCCCCCGCCTCCTCCGCCGGACTGCCGTCCCCGGCCTCCGCCGTGGTGCCGTCACCGGCCGCCCCCCTCGGCCCCGGCGCCGAGCCGGGTTCGGTCCGGGAGGCCGACGGCTCCGCCGTCCTGGCCCTCCTCGGCCCGGCCCTGACCCGGGTCCGCACGCCCCAGGAGCTGGCCCGGCGCCTGCTGCAGCACTTCGCTCCCCCACCGGTCGACGCCGACGCGGTGATGATCTACCGCAGGGCGCGCTCCGGAGCCCTGGAGCTGATCGGGCACGCCGGCATCGACGACACGCTCGCCGACCAGTGGCGCCACGTCCCCCCGGTGCGACGGGCGCCCGCCCTGGAGGCCCTGGTCACGCGCCGGCCGTTGTGGCTGGAGGACCACGCCGCCGACGAGAAGCGGTACCCGCTGCTCGGGGACACCCCCGGGCCGTGGCTGTCGCGGGCCTGGCTGCCCGTGGTCGCCGACGGCACGGCGGACGTGGTCGTCGGCGTGCTGCGCGACCGCCGCGGGCCGTTCGGCCCGCGCACCCGGGAGGTGCTGGAGGGCGCCGCCCAGCTCTGCGCCGGCCGGCTGCGCGTCCTCGCGGCGCGCCCGGGACGCGCCGCGAAGGGGGCCACGGACGAGGATCCGGGCGCCGTCCCGCCCCTGTTCGACGCCCTCCCGGGCGCCTCCGTACTGCTCACTCCGCTGTACGGGCCGTCGGGCGAGGTCGAGGACTGCCGCATCGACGCGGCCACTCCGCAGACCGTCGACGTGGTCGGCCGCAGCGGCCGCGAGCTGGTCGGCCTGTGCCTCTCCGACTGCTGGCCCGCGGTGGCCGGCACCCCGCTGTGGCAGGGCCTCCTGAGCACGCTCGCCACGGGCCGGCCCTACGAGGGCGAGCCGTTCGCGCAGCGCGACCTCGTGGCCGGTACCGGGGAGCTGTCCACCTATTCGATGCGCGCCGCGCGTCTGGGCGACGGGCTGGTGGTCACCTGGCTGCGGCACGAGTCCTCGGACCTCCAGGAACAGCGCCTGGCCGACCTGCAGCGGCTCGGCCGGCTCGGCTGGGCGACCTGGAACCTGGTCACGCACGAGACGGCGTGGTCGCCGCAGGTGTTCGCCCTGCTCGACCGCGACCCCGCGCGCGGCCCGGTGCGGCTGCACGGCCTGGCGGACCTCGCCGTGCCGGAGGACGGTCCCGCCCTCGCCCGCGCCGTCCGCGACCTGCTCGCCGAGGGCAAGCCGTTCGACGTCCCGTTCCGGATCAGCACGGCCGGCGGCGTACGCCATCTGCGGGCCGTCGCCGAGGCCCTGCCCGACGCCGACGGCGTCCCCGTCCAGGTACACGGCTTCCTGCAGGACCTCACCGCGCAGCGCAGCGCGGAGCTCGCCCTCGTCGAGAGCGAGCGGGCGATGCTGGAGCAGCACGGCTTCCTCCAGGCGGAGCGGACGCTGGCGGGCCGGCTGCAGCACGCGCTGCTGCCCCTGCCGCGCCGGCCGGTGCAGCTGAGCGGGCTGCGGGTGGACGTCGCCTATCTCCCGGCGCAGTCCGGCATCCACGTCGGCGGGGACTGGTTCAGCTCCATCGAACTGCCCGACGGCGACGCGCTGTTCGTGGTGGGCGACGTGGCAGGGCACGGCATCGACGCGGTGGCCACCATGGCGCAGCTCCGCTTCACCGCCAAGGGCATGATCATCACGGGCTCGTCGCTGACCGGGGCGCTGTCCCGGCTGAACACCCTGCTCCTGCACTCCCGCGACAAGTACACCACCGCGACCATGGTGCTGGCCCGCTACCACCCGGACGAACGGCGTCTGAAGTGGGCCCAGGCCGGCCATCCGCCGCCGCTGCTGCTGCGCGGGGGCGAGGCCCGCTACCTGGAGCGGCCGCGGGGCGTGCTGCTGGGGGCCACCGCGTCCCCGCGGTACGAGGAGGCCGAGTGCGTGCTGGAGCCGGGCGACCGGCTGCTGCTGTACACCGACGGGCTGGTGGAGCGGCCCGGCGAGCCCTTCGACCGGGGTCTGGACCGGCTCGCGGAGGCCACCACGGCCCACCGCGCCGACAGCCCCGGCTCCCTCAACCCACTGCTGACGTCGCTGCTGGGGAGCGAACGGCGGGACGACGTGTGCGTCGTGGACATCCGGGCGCCCGTGGAACCGGCGTAAGGGCGGGGCCCGGGGGGGCGGAGCCGGTCCGGGGTGAGAGGCGGTCCGCGAGCCGAGGGCGGCCCGGGGAGCTCAGTCCTCGGCCGGGTGTCCCGGCCGGATGTCGAGGGCGTCCGACAGCCGGAGCAAGGGCCCGTCGAGGTCCTTCCGTTCGCCCGCCTCCTCCGGTTCGAGCAGGAACCCCACGTGATCGCCCGCGTCGGTCCGCCGCAGGATGCGGCCCACGAACCACGCCGGCGCGTCCTTGAGGACGAGCGCGCCCCCGGACCGTTCCGTCCAGGCCACCCGTGCGAACTTGTCCACGCCGTCGTCGCCGGTCCGGCCGCCGAACAGGGCGGCCAGCGCGTGCTGTTCGCGGGTCAGGAGGTGCACGGCGAGGCGGTCGGCGTGCTCGGCCACCCGGAACGTCCGGTTGGCCTTGGACAGCCACACCGTGAAGCGCACGGGCCGGATCGAACACTGCGCGGCGAACCCCACGAGGCAGCCGTCCCGCTCCCCGCCCGCCGCCGCGGTCACCACGCACATCTCCGGGTCGAGCCGGTGGCTGAACTCCTCGATGGCCGTCATCGCGCTCCGCTCCCTTCCCGCGCTGCCGCCGCCGTGCGGCGCCCCGGAACAGGTGCCCCCGTCCCGGCCGTTTCACGCGCCCCCGGCGGGAGTGCGGGCCTCCAGGGCGCGGCGGGTGTCGTCGCCGTAGACGCCGGTCTCGTCGCCGCGGATGCCGTACCAGAGCTGGAAGCGGGCGACGGCCGCCTCCAGGGCGGCGTCGTACCGGCCGTTGGTGCTGCCGTCGCGGTAGACGTCCGGGATGCGCAGCAGGCGTACCTGCAACTCGGTGACGTCCGGCCCGCTGTCGCCCGCGCGCAGCGTGCCGGGGCCGTCCGGGTCGTCCGCGGCGGTCGCGTCCGGCGCGGGCCCGGGCACGGAGGCGGAGCCGGTCGCGGCGGGCGGCGCGGGGGAACCGGGCGGGCCGGTCGCGGAGGGAGCGGGAGCCGCGGGGCCGGTCGCGGAGGGGTGCGGGGCTCCGGCCGCTGCCTGCTCGCCGCGCCCCGGCAGCAGCAGGGCGCCGCCGAAGCCGATCAGCGCGGCGGCGGCCACGGCGAGCGCCACGGCCGCCCGGCGCGTCCGGTGACCGGGCGGCGGAAAGGGTACGTCCCCGCCGCCACGCCCCGACCGCGGGGCGGGGGCGGACGCCCGCGAAGGGCCGGTGGAGGGAGCCCCGCCCCGCCGGGTGCCGGCGCCCGACGGTGCCTCGGCGGGCACGGGCGGCAGCTCCTGCGTCGCGTCCTCGGTTCCGTCGGCCGCCGGGGGCAGGGCCACGGGGTCGTAGGCCCCGGTGCCCTCCCGGAACTCCCGCATGAGCTCGGCCAGCGCGTCGGTGCGGCGCAGCCGCAGGACGCGGACCGGTTCGAGGGGTGGGTCCTCGCCGTGCTGCTGTCCGGCCCCGGGCGGTGTCGACACACTGCTCTCCTTCCGTCCCGCACCCACTCCGTCCCCGGCGAGTGATACGCGCCCGGAGCGCCGGGAGTTCAGCGGGGCCCTCCCCGCCCCGCCGGCCCGCCCGGCCGGGTGCCGCCGGGGCCGTGGCGGGCGGCCGTCAGGCGGTCTCGTCCAGGAACCGCCGCACGGACTCCTTCACCGCGGTGACGAAGCGGTCCCTGACGGTGTCGTCGAGGGCGTCCAGGGACAGGTACGGATTGAGGTCCTCCAGCTCGACCAGCAGCAGTTCACCGCCGGGCGCCCGGCAGGCGTCGACCCGCTGGATGCCGTGGGCGAGCCCGTTCCAGTCGACGAACCGGCGCGCGAACGCGAGGTCGTCGGGGGTCGGCGCGTACGGTTCCAGGCGCCAGCGGGCGGCGGGGTCCGGCGCGTACAGGGCGTAGTGGAACTCGTCGTCGACGAAGTAGAACGACACCTCGTAGGCGAAGTCGACGTGGGGCTGGACCAGGACGCTGCCGTCGGCCAGGCCGGGAACCTCCGCGCGGGTGACGACGCGCAGGCCGGCCGAGTCCGCGCCCAGCTTGGGCTTGACCACGTACCGGTCCGCCGCGGGCAGCCGGCCGAGGTCCTCGGCCCGGTCGGCGGTGGGGATGACGGGGAAGCCGGCGGCGGCCAGGTCCACCAGGTACTGCTTGCCGGCCATGTCCCCCCGGCCCGTGAGCGGGTTGTAGACCGGCACCCCGTCCCGCAGCGCCCGCGCCCGGAAGTCCTCGTACGCCTCCCGGTACTCCAGGACGGGTCCGCTGTTGCGCACGACGACGGCGTCGAAGGCGTCCATGAGCGCCGCCGCGTTCCCCGGGTGGCACAGAGCCAGGTCGAAGTCGTCGCGCAGCCGGGAGGTCAGATGCACGTCCTCGTCGCCGTACCGGCGCCCGCGCGCCGGGTACGCCAGGTCGGTGACGTAGAGGAGACGGGGGCGGGCCGGAGGCATGGTGGGGGCTCCCAGGGGCGGAGGTGGTCCGTAGGTCGGCGGTGCAGGAAGGTTACGCCCCGACGAGGGCGGAGCACTCGGTTCCCTGCCCGGCTGCACTCGGTGCCGTCCGGACGCGGCCGGGTGCTACGTTCGCGGACATGAGCTCCAGCGACGCGTCCCCCGGGCGGGGTGGCAGGGAACAGGCGGCGACCGCGAAACCGCCCATGCGGGACGCCCTGGTGGCGGCGGCGTTCCGGCTGTTCCTGGAGCGGGGCTACGAGCAGACCACCGTCGACGACATCGTCGCGCTCGCCGGGGTCGGGCGGCGGTCGTTCTTCCGCTACTTCCCGTCCAAGGAGGACGTGGTCTTCCCCGACCACGAGCGGTGCCTGGCCGACATGACGGCGTTCCTCTCCTCCGGCACGGACGACGACGAGCCCGTGCGGCGGGTCTGCGACGCGGCCCGGCTGGTGCTGCGGATGTACGCCGAGAACCCGACCTTCTCCGTGCAGCGCTACCGGCTCACCAGGAAGGTGCCGGGGCTGCGGGCCTACGAACTGTCGGTGGTGTGGCGGTACGAGCGGGCGCTCGCGCAGTACCTGCGCGCCCGGTTCGCGGGCCGGCCCGACGGCACGCTGCGGGCGGACGTGGTGGCCGCCGCCGTGGTCGCCGCGCACAACAACGCCCTGCGCTCGTGGCTGCGTTCGGACGGGCAGGGCGATGCGGGCGCCGCGGTGGACCACGCGCTGGGCCATGTGCAGGAGGCGTTCGGCCGCCCGCCCGCCGGCCCGCCCTCCGCTCCGGCCGGACAGTGGTCGGGGCGGGACGAGGGGCAGGACGACGTGGTGGTCGTCGTGTCGCGGCGCGGGGCGCCGCTGTGGCGTGTGGTCCAGGAGATCGAGTCGACGCTGGGCCGGGACTGACCGGCGGGGACGGCCGCCCCCTCGACAGCGGTCAGCCCGGAGAAACGGCCCTCACCGGAAACCGGGGGAAGCGGTCCGCGAAGGAGTGGTCCCGGTTCACAATTGAGGGTACGGAGTGCCTTTACGAGTGGCACTGAGTGCCATACGCT
Source organism: Streptomyces sp. NPDC046831 (assembly GCF_040645305.1). Classification (NCBI taxonomy): domain Bacteria; kingdom Bacillati; phylum Actinomycetota; class Actinomycetes; order Kitasatosporales; family Streptomycetaceae; genus Streptomyces; species Streptomyces sp. NPDC046831. Next base: position 122,121 of record NZ_JBEYXZ010000002.1, read on the forward strand.
GAGCCCGTGCACGGTGGCACGGCGACCGCGCACGCACGGGCACGGGTGACCCGCGCACGTGATGTCCGGCCGAGCGCAGGGAGTTGACCAGCGTGTACCACCACTCAGGAAACACCGCTCATCCGGCAGCCGGCCCCGCGACGGGCCTCCTGGAGCCCGAGGACCGCGACCCGGAAGCCCTGTACTTCCAGCGCTGCACCTGGTGCGGCACCGCCATGTACCACCGGCTGCTCTGCCCGGTGTGCCGGGGCAGCGACCTCAGCACGGAGCGCAGCGAGGGCACCGGCACGGTCCGCCACTCCACGGTGGTGCACCGCAACACCCCCGCCGCGCGCAATGTGTCCCTCGTCGAGATGGCCGAGGGCTTCATCGTGCGGGGCAGGGTCATGGGCCCGCCCATCGGCATCCACAGCGGCGACCGGGTCCGGCTGTCCACGGCCCGGGACGCGGTCCGCGGCGAGCCCGTCTTCCAGTTGCTGGACGAGCACTACCGCGCCTGGACCTGACGGTTCGTCACCCGCCGTCCGTGCGGGCGCTGGTGACCGGGTGGCTGTGCGGGCACCGGGTGAGGGCCCCGCACGGGGCGGGACGCGAGCGTGAGGAGCGTCAGCGCCGCGCAGACGGCGTACACCGAGCCCGGCCAGGCGAGCAGCGCCGGATAGGGGCTGGCACCGGCCAGGTGGTCCTCCGCCCGGATGAGCTGCGGCACGAGCCGGCCACCTGCGGCTAGTGTCCACACCACGAGCGTGACCCGGGCGAGCAGGCTTTCCCGGTGGGGGCCGTGCACGAGCCAGATCATGGCGGGCAGGCACCAGATCCAGTGGTGGCTCCACGAGACGGGGCACACGAGCAGTCCGTACAGCTCCGCCGCGACGAGGACGCCGAGCGGGTCCTGCCGCCGCGCGGCGGCCCGCAGCGCCAGGACCGTGCCCAGCGTGGCCAGCGCGAGGGCGGCCCACCAGACGAGGGTGGCGCCGCCGTCCTGGCCGAGCAGTCTGTACAGCGCCCCGCGCAGGGACTGGTTGCGCACGGACCACACCGGCCCGACGCGCCGGGTGTCCGTCACGAGGCCGGTCCAGTAACGGGCCGACTCGTCGGGGGCGACGCACCAGGCCGCCGCCGTGGCGACGCCGGCCGCGACGGCGGCCCAGACGGCCGCCCGCCACTGCCGGGTCGCCAGCAGGTACAGCCCGCCGACCGCCGGCGTCAGTTTCACCGCCGCCGCCAGCCCGACGGCCGCGCCCCGGCCCACCGCCGTCCGGGACACCGTCAGGCCCGCGAGGACGACGGCGCCCAGCAGCAGGTTGACCTGCCCCAGGTCCAGGGTGTGCCGCACCGGTTCCAGCCACAGTCCGGCGGCGGTCCACAGCAGGGACAGGGCTCGGTGGTGGCCGCCTGGGCGCGGGCGCAGGAGCCGGACCGCGCAGGCGCTGATGACGAAGAGGGCCGCCACGGAGGCCACCCGCCACAGCAGGAGCCCCGCCGACCAGGGCAGGCGGGACAACGGCAGGAACAGCAGGGCGGCGAAGGGCGGGTAGGTGAACGGCAGCTCAGGGATGGGCGGCCGGGTGTGCAGCGCGTAGTCGTACAGGCCGCCGGTGAGGAGGTGCGCGGAGGCCTCGCGGTAGACGCGCAGGTCGAGCGGGTGGGAAGGCTGCGTCGACACGGCGAGGACGTGCAGCGTCAGCGAGGCGGCCAGGCACCGGCCGGCATGAGCGGTGAGCCACGTCCCGATCGCCCGGCCCGCCGTCCGCAGTCCGCTCACCCGCACCAGCCCCGTCACGTCCACCGCCCTCACGCACCGTCCCGGACGCCGTCGGTCCGGCCCGCGACGCGCGGTCGGCGGCGGGTGTGTGCGAGGTGCGTGCACGGGGCCGCGGCGGCGCCGGACGCGCACCGCGACCTTCGGCGGCCGCAGCCTAACCGGGCGCGCGGGCCGTTCTGCCGCCGCCACGCGAGGGGCACCGGCCGCCGCTCCGCGCCCACCGCCGTGTCCACGGAGACCCCCCTGCCGGCCCGCCCTCAAGCCATCACCCTGACGAGCGACCGTCGGCGCACGCGCACCCGCCACCCCGATGAGTGACCGTCGCCCCCTCGGCGAGCCGTGAGGCGGTCCGCCCACGGGAGGCGGCACGGCGTTGCGGCGCCTACGAGGACAGCCACCCTCGGCCCACGCCTGCCACCACGGGCTTCGTGGTTTCCCGCCGATACCGTCCGATCCGGTGTGGTTCACACCGAGCCTGCCGTACCCCGACGTGGGCACGACCTACGGACCGCAGATCACGGGACGACCACTTCACACCTGAGAGTCCCAGCCGCAAGAGCCCGACGAACCACTCGTTCCCGGCAGTCGCCGGCGACTCACGTGCGGCGCGGGGCCACGCATCAGGACGGCGCCGGGCCCTCCGGCTCCCCGCCGTCCGAGTCGAACACCTTCGTGAAGGTGGCCCCGCACCTGCAGTGCGAGTGCTCGATCAGTTGTCCTTCGGCCGACACGCTCAGACCCCGGCTGAGCCGCACGTGCACATGATCACTCATGAGGAGCTCCCTTCCTTGACATCCCTGCTCCGTCATCGTGGAGCCCGACGGGGTGGACCGGCAATGCCGCAGCTCACACGTGATGGTCGATCGTGACGCCCGCTTTCCGCCGCGGGTCCCGCCGCGGGTCCCGGAACGGCGCGCGGTGTCCCCGGCACGAAGTGCGCGATCGGAGGGGGCGGGAGTGCGGCGTACGGCAGTCGTCAGACCCGGCGGACCAGCCGCTCCGGCCTGTCGCGCGCCCCTGACAGGCTCGGCCGCACCTGGGTACCCAGGAAGGGGTATCGCGTTCGATGCCCTCAGATCGCTGGCAAGCGGAGATGATGAGAGATGCAGCAGCACGAGTTCCTCGCTCGCGTACGCGAGCTCGGCGAATACGACAGCCAGGACGAGGCCGCGAAGGTGACCGAAGCGGTGCTGAGCGTGCTGGCCCAGCGCATCAGCCCTGGTGAGGTCGATGACCTTGCCTCCCAGCTGCCCGGACGGCTCGGACCGGCACTGGCCGAGGCCAAGCCGCCGCAGGCCGAGAGCTTCGGAATCGAGGAGTTCTACCGCAGGGTCGCCGAGCGCACCGGCGCCCGGCCGCGCACCGCGGAGTGGGACGCCAGCGCGGTCCTGACCACCGTGGCCGAAGCCGTCTCCGGCGGTGAGCTGAACCAGATCATCAGCCAGCTCCCCTCCGGCTACGCCGTCCTGTTCGGCAAGGCCGATCTGGCCGGCTGAAGCCAGGGCCCCGGGGCAGCGCGGGACGGCCACACCGCCGGCGCGCGGGCCACCACCGGTCCGCCCGGCCAGGGCGTGACCAGCACAGCCTGCGCTTCGAGCGCGCCGAGCCGCGCAGGGTCGCCGTCAGCGGGTCCAGCAAGAAGAGCTCCGGCCGACCGAGGGCGGCCGGAGCCGACCAGGGGCAGAGGACGGGCACCTGATCTCCCCCGCACCCGCCCTCCGCCCCACCGGAGAGAAGGGCGGCGGGCGGCGTGACCCCGCCCCGCGGAGCACCTTCCTCGACCAGGCGAGGGAACACGGCGAGTACGAAACCGGGCACGCATGCCCCGCCCGGCGCATGTCCCCGCCCCGCTGCGGCGCACCTGGTCGGCGAGGTGCCCATCCGGCGGCGTACCTGCCGGAGGACTTCGCATTGAGCCCCCAACCGAGCAGTGGGCGGCTCGGGACGTCAGCGCCGTCCTCACGACCGTTGCCGATGCTGCCGGCCACGACCTCGTGGGGAAAGCGCTTGCGAGCGATTCTTCATGGCGTGCGCGCACGCAGCCGTGTTGCGGGCGCCGGGCTGCCCGACGCTAGATGTTCTGGAACTCGTTGGGCAGTTGCGCCATCACGTCCTCGAACTCCGTGCCGGGGACGGCCTCTGCCAGGGTCATGAAAACCGCCGCAACGCCCCTGCGCGCCACGGTCTCGTCGACGCCCGCACGCTCACTCACTCGCCGGACGAACTCGTCGACCCCGAACTTCTGGGCGACATCCTCCGGTGGGACCAGGGGCGGGGCGATCTCGGCGGGCAGGACGCCGGCCAAGTGCCTGACCTCGCCGCCGGTGATCCGCTCGGCCAACGTCAGCATCGTGGCCCGGGTCAGCTCCCAGGCCTGCTCCTCGGGCACGTGGGCCCGCCCGCTGACGAGCTGGATGAACTCGTCGCTGTCCATGGCGCCTCCAAACGGTCGCTAGTGCCGCGACAGGCGACGTCCGCCCCGTCGCGACGTCCGGCACCCACTCTCGCCCCACCGGCCGAAAGCCCGAGTACATCCGGTACGAGGCCGTCCGTCACGCCGAGAGCGCGCACCGGACGCCGCTCCTTGACGGGCAAACGTTGCCTGACGCGGCACTAGCCGGCGCCGGCCGGGCCCGCGGGAGTGGGGAGCAGGATGTCGTACTCCCTGGGCAGCTGGGCGGTCGCGTCGCGGAACTCCTGGTCGCCGACCGCTTCCCTCAGGGTGGCCAGGACCGCGCGGATCCCCGCCTCCGCGAGTTCGCGGGGCACGTCCGCGCGGTCCGCCACACGCCGGACGAACGAGCTGGCCCCGTAGCCCTTCGCGATCTCCTCGTCCGTGCGCAGCCAGCTCTTCAGCGGCTCGGGCAGCGGCTCCGCGAGGTCCTGGGCCTCTCCTCCGCTGATCCGGTCGGCGAGCACCTCGAAGGTGGCGCGTGTGAGGGTCTCCGCAGCGTCGGGGGAGACACCCGCCCGCTCGGCTGCCTTCGCCAGGAATGCGTCGTACTCCATGCGCCCCTGCCCCAGTCGTCGTCAGGCCGTCCGTCGGCGTGATCACCAACAGATCCAGTCAAACCCATACCTGTCGCCTCGGCCACTGGGCAGGGCCGGCACCGATTCCGACTGTGACGGAGCACCCATGGGGTCACGCAGGTCAGCGCATCCGCCCCGGTGAGGGAAGACCTGCCGGTTGCTGCCGCCTGCCCGGCGGGGTCCACTGGGAGGAGAGGGCCTCATCCGGAAAGGGGCTGTTCCATGGAACGGCAGGCGAAGGACCCCAGAGCGCGGGTGACCGCCCGCGGCCGAGCGCTCCCGGCGGTGATGTCGTGACCGCCCGGGTCGAGTGCGTGGTGACGACCGGCGTCGTGGCCGGGCCGGACGCCGATACCACGCCGATGCAGAACAACGTGTGGATCGTCGGTGACGACGAGCAGGCGATGGTGGTCGATGCCGCACACGAGCCGGACGTCATCGCCACGGCGCTCGGCGACCGCCGCGTGGTGGCGATCGCGTGCACCCACGCACACAGCGGACACGTCGACGCGGCGGTGGCTCTGTCGGACCGCACCGGGGCTCCGATCATGCTGCACCCGGACGACCTGGAACTGTGGCGCCGCAGCTTTCCCAGCCGGGTCCCCGACGAGGAACTCGTCGACGGCCGGGTGATCAACGTCGCCGGAACCGCTCTGACGGTACGTCACACTCCGGGACACACGCCGGGATCCGTAAGTCTGTACGATCCGGCGCTGCGCCGCGTCTTCACCGGGGACATGCTGCTCTCGCGCGGCCCTGGAGCCATCGGGCCGGAGGACTCCGACTTCCAGGCGATGGTCCAATCGATCCGCGAGCGCCTCGCCACCCTGCCCCCCGAGACGGTGGTGTGCCCGGGGCACGGCGAGGTCACCACGGTCGGCGAGGTGGGCGAGCGCGTGGAGGACTGGCTCCGCCGCATCACGTGAGAGCGGGAGGCCCAGGAAGCCGAAGACGGCCAGGGCGCCGTTCAGTCGGGCTTTCTGCGCCGTCCGGTCATCCTTGTGCCGCGGTGACGCCGCGGCAGCTGGGGAAGTCATCATGAAAAGCAGCGGCCCTCCGGCCGCGCGCGCACCCGTGACGTGGCTGCGGGCCTTCGGTGAGGTCGTGCGATCCGGGCTCAGGATCGAGGAGACGCGGCTGGAGCCCCTGCTCGCGCTGCGCACGGCCGCCGGCGTGGCGATCGTCATCGGGCCGGTGCTGTGGCTGATCTCCCCCGCGTACGCCGCGTCCGCCGCCCTCGGTGCCTACTCCGCGGGTGCGGCCACCTTCCAGCGCACCTGGCGTCCACGCAAGGTGCTCGCGCTCGGCGCGGGCGCGGGTCTGGCGCTCAGCACCTTCGTCGGCTACCTGGCGGCGGGGCGGCTCGTGACGTTCCTCCCGCTGCTGGCCGTATGGGCCTTCGCCGCGGGGATGGCGTGGGCTGTCGGATCGACCGCCGGAATCGTCGCAGCGACGACCGTGGGCAGCATGCTGGTGACCGTCACCCTGCCCGCGAGCTTCGGGCAAGCCCTGGAGCACGCCGGGCTCATCGCACTCGGGGGCGCGACGCAGGCCGTGCTGATCATGCTGTTCCCGATCCGGCGTTGGGGAGCGCATCGTGACGCGCTCGCCGACGCCCTGGCCGCCGTGGCGGACTACGCCCGCCGGCTGCGGCACGACCCGACCGCCCCGTTCGACCCGGAACCGTTGATGACGGCCCGGGAGGCGGCTGCCGTGACGCCGTCACAGGCCCGCACCCGTCCCCCTGTCCTGCACGGCCCCCGGGGACTCGCCGAGCGCATCCGGCCGGTCGTCGCCGCGCTCGCCGACCCGGACGTCGGCGCCCCGGCGGAGGGACCCGGGCGGGACCGCGCGCGGGAGTTGCTCGACGCGGCCGCCGACGTCCTGGACGCGGCCGCCCGTTCGATCCGCCGCGGCACTCCCGCCGAGGTGCGGCCCGGGAGCACGGACGTCCTGCGCGTCGACGAGGAGAACGAGGTGCTGGAGGGCCCCGCGCGGCAAGCTGCCGAGCGGCTCACGGACCTGCTCGGCGAGGTGTGGGAGATCGCCGGGAGCGGCGGCGCGCGCGGGACGGCGCCCACGCCGCCCGGCCCCGCCGGTGCCCAGTTCCTGGTGCGCCCGACGATGTTGCGGCTGGTCCCGGTGGTCGTCCGGGCGGTCCGGTGTGAGCTCCGCCGGGACTCCCCCGTGTTCCGGCACGCCGTCCGTCTGGCGGCGGTGGCCACGCTCGGCTACCTGATCGCCGCCCGGCTCCCCCTGGGCCACGGCTACTGGGCGCCCATCGCCTCGGTGATGGTGATGCGGCCGGACTTCCACCGGACGTACGCGCGTGCCGTGGCCCGTCTCGCCGGGACCGTGGCAGGGGTCGCGCTCGCCACCGGGATGGTGCGGGCCCTGGGCCCGGACGCCCATGTGTTCGGCGCGTTGGCGGTGGTCTCGGCGGGCCTGTCGTACACGGTGATCCGGACCGGCTACGCCTACTCCCAGTGCTTCACCGCCGCGTACGTCGTCTTCCTGCTCGGCATGGGCGGCCAGGCGTGGAAGCAGACGGTCCCGGAGCGGGTGGTGCTCACCCTGCTCGGCGGGGCCCTGGCGATGCTGGCCTACGTGGTGTTCCCCGCATGGGAGACGCCCCGGCTGCCGGGCCGGCTCGCGGACTGGCTCGCCGCCACCGGCCGCTACGCGGCCGCGGTGCTCCGCAACTACGCCGAACCGACCCTGGAGCATTACGCCGACATGCGCAGGGCACTGCTGGCCAGCAGGGAGGCACATGCCGCCTGGCAGGAGGCATACGACCGGGCACGGCAGGAACCGGTCCGCCCCCGGGGCCTGACGTCGCGTGAGGCGCAGGAGGCGCAGAAGGCGCTGAAGGGGTTCGGCCGCGCGGCGATGCTGTTGGAGGGCCACGTACGGCCGGCGGACAGCCGTGTCGTCCCCGAGGCGGAGCGGTTCGCCGAGGCGCTGGAGGCGGACACCGCGGAGGCGGCGGCCGACGTGCGCGAGCACAGGAATCCGGACTGGGGGCGGGTGGAGGAGGCGCTCCACGCTTGGGAGGACGCCGCCGCCGACAACCGGAGCCAGGTCGTGCGGCGCGAGGCGGAACTGCAGAAACGGGCGTTGGAAGATCTCGCGACGGCGGTGAGCCGCACCCCCCTGGAGCGGGACGTCGTCTCTGCTCGCGAGGAGCAGCGGGTGCGGGCCGCCGTGGCGACGGAAGGTGACGGATCAGGACCCGCGCACGGGGGTGGGTGACGGCGCCGGCGGCGAGGGGCACCGCGCCGGCTGGAGGGGCAGGCAGCCTCGCGGCCGCGTCGAGCGCCGCACCCGTACGCCGCTGTCGGCATCACGGCGGTGATGCCCTTTCAGTGGGGGTCGGCCAAGGGGTGGTGCGGCGCGCTGGGGGGGGCGGTCGAGGCGTTCGCAGAGGCGGCAGCCCCGTGCCGATGTGGGGGGCGGCGGAGACATACCGCACCGTGCAGGGCGTTGCCCCCGCCGCGACGGCAGCGGTGACGGACCAGGTCCGGCACCGCCGGCTCGGTCGGATCTCAGGCGTCTCAGGCGGAGGTGGTCCCGCCGCTCGCCGCTGCGCCGCTCTGGGCGGCGTCTTCGCGCGTGCCCTCGCCGGACTCGCTGATCTGGACCCGGCGGGGCCTGGTGGTTTCGGCCTTGGGGACGGTGATGCTGAGCACTCCGTCCTGCAGGTCGGCCTTGATGTTGTTGGTGTCCAACTCTCCGGGCAGCCGCAAACGGTACTCGAAGGCTCCCACGCGGCGGGTGCTGCGACGCAGGGCGCCCTTGCGTTCCCGCTCCTTGATCTCTCCGGTGACCACGATTTCGGGACCGTTGGCCTCGACGTTGATGTCCTTGCTCTTCACACCGGGCAGTTCGATCTCTATGTGGAACGCATCCTCGGACTCCGTCACGTCCGCGAGGGGCGTCCACGCGGCCGTGGGTGCCGCGCCCACCGTCGACTCCAGCAGACCGCTCATCTGGTTGAGCAGTTCGTCGAACTCGACCAGGGGATTGGCAGGGGTGGGTACCCAGACGGGCCTTTCCTGCATACCGCCACCGCGGTGGCGCCGGACGGGCATCGTCATCGCTGTCGCCTCCTTCTTCCTTCTCGTGTTCTCATCGCCCGCCATGTGTCATGCGAGCCATGCGGACTCCTTGTGACGTATGCGTGGGGAGACGTCCGAGCCGCCCGCGGCGGCCGGCGTGCCCGTGGTGCCGGGTACGGCCGAGTGCCCCAGGTGCCGGTGCACGAAGTGGATGGCCATCGCGCCCTCACCGGCCGCCGAGGCCACCCGCTTCACCGAGCCGCTACGGACGTCCCCCACCGCGAAGACTCCGGGCAGGCTGGCTTCCAGGGTCATGCTCGAGCGCCCGCGGCCGTGCCACACCTCGGGGTGGGCACAGGCTTCCTGGGCCTCCGGCCCGGTGAGGACGAAGCCGCGGGCGTCGAGGGCGATGCTGCCGGCGAGCCACTCGGTGTGAGGGTCGGCGCCGGTGAAGACGAACAGGCCCCGCACCGCGAGCCGGCGGTGCCCGCCCGTGCGGTTGTCGACGACGTCGAGCTCCTCCAGCACCTCCTGGCCGATGACCTCGGTGACCTCGGTGTGCAGCATGACCTCCACCCGCGGATGGCGCTCGACCTGGTCGACCAGGTAGCGGGACATGTTGGCCTCGAGACTGTCTCCTCGGACCAGCAGGTACACCTTCGGCGCGTACTGGGCGAGGAACAGCACCGCCTGGCCTGCCGAGTTGCCTCCGCCGACGACGGCCACCGGGTCGGCGCGGCACTGCTGGGCCTCGTAGACGGTCGCCGAGTAGTGCACGCTCGTTCCCTCCAGGCGTTCGATGCCGGGCACCTGAAGCCGGCGGTAGCGGGCACCCATGGCCAGGACGACGGCGCGGGCGGCGATCCGGCTGCCGTCGGCGAAGGCCACCGCGTAGTGGTCGTCGCCCTCGGGCTCGAGACCGGTCGCCTCCATCGGAATGCTGATCCTGGCGCCGAACTTGTCGGCCTGGAGCACCGCGCGTTCGGTGAGTTCGGCGCCGGAGATGCCGGACGGGAAGCCGAGCAGATTCTCGATGCGGGACGACGTGCCGGCCTGGCCGCCGGTGGCCATCGCCTCCACCACGGTGGTGCTCAGGCCCTCGGAGGCGGCGTACACCGCGGCAGCGAGGCCGGCGGGTCCGGAGCCTACGATGAGGACGTCGCCGTGACGGTTTCCGGCGGGCAGGGACGGCAGGCCGATGAGCCGGGCCAGTTCCGCGTTGCTGGGGTTGCGCAACAGGGTGGTGTCCCGCCAGATGACGAGTGGTGTCTCCGCCGGGCCGACGCCGAAGCGGCGCAGCAGTTCCTCGGCCTCCTTGTCGGTCTCCAGGTCGATCCAGCGGTGCGGCAGCCGGTTGCGGATGGCGAACTCGCGCAGCCGCCTGGTGTCGGGCGAGTAGCGCGAGCCGATGATGCGGAAGCCGGCGCCCTGTCCGACGAGCAGCGCGCGACGGCCGAGACAGGCGCGGAGCACGGTGTCCCCGATGTTGGAGTCCTGGGACACCAGGTGGCGCAACTGGTCCAGGGAGACGACGAGGACTTCGCCCGGCTCCCTGACGACAGCGGTGTAGAAGGCCACCTGTCCGTGCAGCAGCCCGAGTTCGCCGATGAAGCGGCCGGGGCCGTGCACGCGCAGCAGGTGCTCCTCGGGAGTGCCGTAGTCCTCGACGACGGCGACGGAACCGCTGAGGACGACGAAGAACGTCTCGCAGCGCTCTCCCTCCCGGATCAGCACCTCGTTCGGAGCCGTGCTCCGGCGTTGCCCGTGCTCCGTCAGACGTGCTATCTGGTCCTCCGTGAGGCGCGGATACGCCCCGTAGATGTCCGGGGTCTCCCAGAAGACGCCCTCGTCCGTTTCCTCCGGTACCGGTTCTCCGCCCGGCAGCGAATGGTCGCCGGACATCAGACGAACGCCTCGTGCACGTAGCACCAGCGCCAGTCCTCGCCGGGCTGGAACGACTGCACGATGGGATGGGCGTCGGCAGCTGCGTGCCTGCGCGCGTGCTTGTTCGGCGAGGAGTCGCAGCAGCCGACGTGCCCGCAGCTCAGGCAGAGCCTCAGGTGGACCCAGGGGGAGCCGAGGAGCAGACACTCCTGACACCCTTCTGGCGTCAGCGGCCGGACCGGCCGGACGAGCGCGAGGTGGGGGTCCGCGTGCTGGGTCATCCGGATCACCTTTCCCGGCCGGTGATCGACTGTTCCACCCACCGGCGCAGAGCGGGGGCGGGCGCCGCCCCCGCCTGCCGGGCGACCGTCTCACCCCGGTCGAGGACGAGCAGCGTGGGCACCGCCTGGACCTCGAAACGCTGCGACAGCCGCGGGTTCTTGTCGACGTCGACCTTGACGAGTTTGATGCGGCCGGCGAGGTCGGTGGCGACCTTCTCCAGCGCGGGGCTGACCATGCGGCAGGGGCCGCACCAGGTGGCCCACAGATCGACCACGACGGGGACGTCGGCCCGCTCGGCGACCTCGGCGAAGTCGTCGTCGCCCGCGTCCACCATCCACGGTAGGGGCTGCTTGCAGTGGCCGCACTTGGGGCGGCCCTCCGCGGCCACGGGCACCCGGTTGGTGCGCCCGCAGTGGGGACAACGGACAGTCGTCGCCTGCATCGTGCTCATGCCGCCCGCGCTCCTTCCACGTCCTCGGGCCGTTCGTAGGTGACCACCAGTTCCCCCGCCTCGGCGTCGACGCGGACCGTGGCGCCTTCCTGGACGTCGCCGCGCAGCAGGGCACGCCCGACCATGGTCTCGACCTCATGGGAGATGTAGCGGCGCAGCGGCCGGGCCCCGTATACCGGGTCGTAGCCCTGCTGGGCGATCAGCTCCCGGGCGGCGTCCGTGAGTTCGACGGTGATGCGGCGTTCGGCGAGGCGGCGGCGCAGCTCGTCGAACTGCAGCTCCACGATGCGCTCGATCTGCCGCTCACCGAGTGGCTTGAACAGCACGATGTCGTCGACGCGGTTGAGGAACTCCGGGCGGAAGTGCCCGCGCAGCTCCCCCATCACCAGGGCGCGGGCGTCCGGCTTGATCTCACCCTCGGCGGTGACGCCGTCGAGGAGGTGCACGGAGCCGATGTTGGACGTCATGATGATGATGGTGTTGCGGAAGTCGACCGTGCGGCCCTGGGCATCGGTGATGCGTCCGTCGTCGAGGACCTGCAGCAGGGTGTTGAAGACGTCGGTGTGCGCCTTCTCGATCTCGTCGAACAGCACCACCGAGTACGGCTTGCGGCGTACGGCCTCGGTGAGCTGGCCGCCTTCCTCGTAGCCGACGTATCCGGGCGGTGCGCCGACGAGCCGGCTGACGGTGTGCCGCTCCTGGTACTCGCTCATGTCGAGGCGGACCATGTTCTCCTCGGAGTCGAACAGGGCCTGGGCGAGGGTCTTGGCCAGCTCGGTCTTCCCGACGCCGGTGGGGCCGAGGAAGATGAACGAGCCGATGGGGCGGCGAGGGTCGCGGATGCCGGAGCGGGCGCGGATGATGGCGTCGGCGACGAGTTTGACGGCCTCGTCCTGGCCGATGACGCGCTCGCGCAGGATCTCGTCGAGGCGCAGCAGTTTCTCGCGTTCGCCCTCCTGGAGACGGGCGACGGGGATGCCGGTCCAGGCGGCGACGATCTCGGCGATCTCCTCCTCGGTGACGACCTCGCGCAGCAGCCGGTTCTTCCCTTGCTTGGCGGCCAGTTGCTCCTCCTCCGCGGCGAGCCGGCGTTCGAGCTCCTGGAGGCGGCCGTAGCGGAGTTCGGCGGCGCGGTTGAGGTCGTAGGCGCGTTCGGCCTCCTCCGCCTCATGACGGACCTGTTCCAGTTCCTGGCGCAGTTCCTGCACGCGGCGGATGGCCTGCCGTTCGGCCTCCCACTGGGCGCGTTTGGCGTCGGCCTCGGCGCGCAGGTCGGCCAGTTCCTTGCGCAGTTCCTCCAGGCGGGCTTTGCTGGCGGGGTCGGTCTCCTTGGACAGGGCCGCCTCCTCGATCTCCAGGCGGGTGACACGCCGGGTGATCTCGTCGAGTTCGGCGGGCATCGAGTCGATCTCGGTACGCAGCCGGGCGCACGCCTCGTCGACGAGGTCGATCGCCTTGTCGGGAAGGAAACGGTCGGTGATGTAGCGATGGCTGAGGGTGGCCGCGGACACCAGCGCGGTGTCCTGGATCTTCACGCCGTGGAAGACCTCCAGGCGTTCGCGCAGGCCGCGCAGGATGGAGATGGTGTCCTCCACGCTCGGCTCGTCGACCAGGACCTGCTGGAAGCGGCGTTCGAGGGCGGCGTCCTTCTCGATGTGCTTGCGGAACTCCTCGAGGGTGGTGGCGCCGATCATGTGCAGTTCACCGCGGGCGAGCATCGGCTTGAGCATGTTGCCCGCGTCCATCGCCCCTTCGGCGGCGCCCGCGCCGACGACGGTGTGCAGTTCGTCGACGAAGAGCAGGATGCGCCCCTGGGCGGCCTTCACCTCGCTGAGGACGGCCTTGAGGCGTTCCTCGAACTCACCGCGGTACTTGGCACCGGCGACCAGGGAGCCCATGTCGAGGGCGAACACCGTCTTGTCGCGCAGGCCCTCGGGCACGTCGCCGCGGACGATCCGCTGGGCCAGGCCCTCGACGATGGCGGTCTTGCCGACGCCGGGGTCGCCGATGAGGACGGGGTTGTTCTTGGTCTTGCGGCTGAGGATCTGGGTGACGCGGCGGATCTCCCCGTCGCGGCCGATGACCGGGTCCAGCCGCCCGGAGCGGGCCTCGAGGACCAGGTCGCGGCCGTACTTCTCCAGGGCCTCGTAGGCCACTTCCGGGTTGGCGGAGGTGACCCGCTGGTTGCCCCGGATCTGGGTCAGCGCGCTGAGGAACGACTCGCGGGTCACGCCGTGCTCCTTGAGCAGGCGTCCGGCGGCGGTCGCCGAGCCCTCGTCGGCCAGGGCGAGCAGGAGGTGCTCCACGGACACGTACTCGTCCTTGAGGCGTTTGGCCTCCCGCTCGGCCGCGTCGAGCAGGCGGGACAGGCGCTGGGTGACGAAGACCTGGCCGGGCGCCGCGCCGGGGCCGGTCACCTTGGGGCGCCGGGCCAGTTCCTCCCGCACGGCGGCCCGCAGTTGCTCCGGGTCGCCGCCCGCCTGTTGCACCAGTCGCGGGACGAGGCCGTCCTCCTGGTCGAGGAGAGCGAGCAACAGGTGTTCCCCGTCGACCTCGGTCTGTCCCATGCGGACGGCCGCGGTCTGAGCCTCCTGGAGGGCTTCCTGGGACTTCTGGGTGAGACGGTTCATGTCCATGGGAATGTTTCACTCCTCGTACCGGCGCGGCGCAGTGCGGCTTCGAGCAGGCTGATGCGGTCCAGCAGGTCGAGCACCAGGCCGATGGATGCGTAGTTGAGGCACAGCCCGATGCGCAGCCGCTGGACGCGGGCGAGGGCGGCCGGTGCGGTGGGTTCGAACACCAGCCCCCCAGCGGCGTCACGCTCGGCCTCGACCAGTCCCAGAGCGACGAACCGGCGGACGAGGTCGGGATGGACGCCGGCGCGGCGGGCCGCGGTCTGCAGGGAGAGCCTGGGCACCGGCACGATCGCGTACTGGACGCGTGCCGGTGCGGGCGCGGTCGGCGAAGACGCCTGGCGCGCGTCGACCGGTCGGTCGCTCATCGTGTCCTCCTGGGGTCGAACGAGGAGACGGCGGCGAGCTCCTCGAACAGTTCGCGCTCCCGGTCGCTGAGCTTGGGCGGCACCATGATCCGGAGTTCGGCGTAGAGATCGCCGTTGGCGCCGCGCGGTCCCGGCATGCCCTCGCCGCGCAGCCGCAGCCGCCGGCCGCTGGAGGACCCGGGGGGTACGGTCACCTTGGCCGTCGCCCCGCTCGGCGTGGGCACGGGAACCGTCGCGCCCAGCGCGGCCTCCCAGGGGGTGACCGGAAGCTGCACGTACACGTCCCGGCCGTCGAGGCGGAACAGGGGGTGCGGCTGGATCCGCACCCGCAGGTACAGGTCTCCCGCGGGGCCGTCGCCGCTGCCGCGGCCGCCCTCGCCCGCCAGCCGGATGCGCTGCCCGTCGACGACGCCGCGCGGCACGTCGACCTCGTAGCTCCGCTGCCCGGAGGGCCCGGCGAGGGTGACGGTGCGGCGGCCTCCGCGGTAGGCCTCCTCGACGGTGAGCGGCAGTTCGGCCTCCTGGTCGGCTCCGGGGACACGCATCCGTCCGGCGCCCCCGAAGAACGAGCCGAACAGGTCGTCGATGTCGACACCCTCCGCGCCGAAGCCGCTGGTGGCGTACCGGCCCCGGGGGCCGCCCCCGGTGGACCAGCGGAAGCCGCCGCCGGGTCCCGCGCCGGCACCGACCCGCTCCTCCCAGTCCTCGGGGACCTTCCGGAAGTCCTCGCCGAACCGGTCGTAACGGGCCCGCTGGTCCGGGTCGGACAGGGCGCTGAAGGCATCATTGATCTCCTTGAACCGCTCCTCCGCGGCCGGGTCCTTGTTGACGTCGGGGTGGTGCTTGCGGGCCAGCTTGCGATACGCCCGCTGGATCTCGTCCTTGTCGGCGTTGCGCGGAACCCCGAGGACCTCGTAGAAGTCGCGTGCCATGGCCGCTCACTCCCGCTTGGCGACGGTCACGGCGGCCGGCCTCAGCTGCCGCTCGGCCTCGCCGTAGCCGGGACGCAGCACCTGCGCCACGGTGTTCGGTTCGGCGTCGGGGTCCTGGACCACGCCGACGACCTCGTGCCGGGAGGGGTCGAACGTGACGCCGGTCTCTGCGTGACGCTCGTAGCCGAGGCGTTCAAGAGTGGACACGGCCTGGTCGCGCACGGCGCGAACCCCCTCGACGATCGCCCCTGGGTCGGAGCCCGCGTGATTCAGGGCCAGTTCGAGGTTGTCGATGACGGGAAGGAAGGCGGCGGCCGTGCGGGCGCGTTCGGCCGCGCGCTCCCGGTCGAGTTCCCTGGCGTGTCGTTTGCGCAGGTTGTCGAGGTCGGCGAGGGCACGCCGCCAGCGGTCCTCCACCTCTTTCAGCGCGGCCGCGTACTCGTCGTCGGCCCCGGCGGGACCGGTGGCGGCGTCGGGCCCCGGTTCGGCCTGCGTGGTCGGCGGCGCGGGCTCGGGCAGGTCGCCCTGCGGCTGATGTGCGGCGCTTCCGGGCGGCGGGTCGGACGATCGGTCCTGGGGAGAGATGGGCATGGCGGATACCTCAGCCCTTGTCGAACTCGGCGTCGACCACGTCTTCGTCGGTGCCGGCCCCGCCCTGTGCGGAGCCCTCCGGCCCGGTGGTGTCCGACGGACCACTCGCCTGCGCGGCTTCGGCCTGGTGGGCGGCGAGCCCGGCGTAGACCTGCTGGAGTTCGGAGATCAGCGGCCTGGTCTTGTCGACTCCGGCCTCGTTCTTGACGGCGTCGCGGGCCTCTGCCACCAGCATCTCGGCACGGGCCTTCTCGTGCGCGGGCGCGGCGTCGCCCAGTTCGCTCAGGCGCTTTTCGACCTGGTAGGCGATCGCGTCCAGTTCGTTGCGGGCGTCGACGGCCTCGCGCAGGGCCTGGTCCTGGCCCTGGTTGCGCTCGGCCTCCTGGACCATGCGCTCGACCTCGCCCCGGTCGAGGTTGGAGCTCTCACTGATGGTGATGCCCTGTTCCTTGCCGGTGTCCTTGTCGCGCGCGCTGACGTTGAGGATGCCGTTGGCGTCGACGTCGAAAGTGACATCGATCTGGGGTTCGCCCCGCGGCGCCTGCCGGATGTCGGTGAGCTGGAACCGGCCGAGCGCCCGGTTGTCGGCGGCCCGCTCGCGCTCGCCCTGGAGGACCACCACATCGACGGCCGGCTGGTTGTCCTCGGCGGTGGAGAAGGTCTCGCTGCGGCGCACCGGGATGGTGGTGTTCCGCTCGACGATCTTCGTCATCACTCCGCCGCGCGTCTCCACTCCCAGGGACAGCGGGGTGACGTCGAGCAGCAGGACATCCTTGACCTCGCCCTTGAGCACCCCGGC
Organism: Streptomyces sp. NPDC046831; assembly: GCF_040645305.1. Classification (NCBI taxonomy): domain Bacteria; kingdom Bacillati; phylum Actinomycetota; class Actinomycetes; order Kitasatosporales; family Streptomycetaceae; genus Streptomyces; species Streptomyces sp. NPDC046831. The sequence continues at coordinate 138,914 of NZ_JBEYXZ010000002.1, forward strand.
CTGGATCGCGGCGCCCAGCGCCACGACCTCATCGGGGTTGACGCTCATGTTGGGTTCCTTGCCGCCGGTCAGCCGTCGCACCAGCGCCTGGACGGCGGGGATGCGGGTGGAGCCGCCTACGAGGATGACCTCGTCGATGTCGTTCTCGCCGACCTTGGCGTCGGCCATGGCCTGCTGGACCGGTCCCAGGCAGCGCTCCACCAGGTCGGCGGTGATCTGCTCGAACGTGGACCGCATGATCGTGTCGGTGAGGTGCTTGGGCCCGGAGGCGTCGGCGGTGATGAACGGCAGGTTGACCTGGGTCTGGGTGACGGAGCTGAGCTCGGTCTTGGCCTTCTCCGCCGCCTCGAACAGGCGTTGCAGCGCCTGCGGGTCCTTGCGCAGGTCGATGCCGTTCTCCTTCTGGAAGTCGTCCGCGAGGTAGTCCACCAGACGCCGGTCGAAGTCGTCGCCGCCCAGATGGCTGTCACCCGCCGTGGAGCGCACCTCGACCACGCCGTCGCCGACGTCGAGGATGCTCACGTCGAAGGTGCCGCCGCCGAGGTCGAAGACCAGGACGGTCTCGTGCTCCTTCTTGTCCATGCCGTACGCGAGGGCGGCCGCCGTCGGTTCGTTGATGATCCGCAGCACTTCCAGTCCCGCGATCCGTCCGGCGTCACGGGTGGCGGTGCGCTGGGCGTCGTTGAAGTAGGCGGGCACCGTGATGACCGCCTCCGTGACCCGCTCCCCCAGCTGCTTGGAGGCGTCGTCTGCGAGTTTGCGCAGCACCAGGGCGCTGATCTCCTCAGGCGCGTAGAGCTTGTCACGCACCTTGAAGCGCGCCTCGCCGTTTTCTCCCGGGACGACGTCGTAGGCGACGGCCTTGGCCTCGTCGGAGACCTCGTCGAAGTGCCGGCCGATGAACCGCTTGGCCGAGTAGATGGTGCCCTTGGGATTGAGGATCGCCTGGCGGCGGGCCAACTGCCCCACCAGGCGCTCGCCGGTGTCGGTGAAGGCCACCACGGACGGTGTGGTCCGGCTGCCCTCGCTGTTGGGCACGACGGTCGGCTCGCCGCCCTCCCACACGGCGATCACCGAGTTGGTGGTGCCCAGGTCGATGCCCACTGCCTTGGCCATGAGGAACTCCTTCCGCGGTCGACGTCCGTCGGCGACCGTTCATCCTCCGGGCCCTGTCCGCCCGGTTCCGAAATGCGTTCAGCTGGGGGCGGGGTCGCTGCGCGGGCCGTCGCCCCTGGAGGAGGCGCTCTCCGCGTTCGCGTCGGACTTGCTCTCCAGCCCGGCGACCAGCCGGACGGCCTCATCGGCGACGTCCTCGTCCGCCACGACGTCGTACCGGCTCGGCTCCATCGAGCGGACCGAGGCGAAGTCCCGGCGGCCGCCCTGGGCCGCGTACAACAGCACGCCGAGCAGCGCACCGACGACCGCTCCGAAGATCAGCCCGTACAGGGCGAGGAGCAGACCGGAGACGACGGGGTCCAGCCAGTTCAGCAGCCCGAAGATCCAGCCGATGAGCACGCCGGGCAGCGCTCCGGCGGATGCGCCGTGGAGAGCAGCCGTGCCATACCCCATTCGACCGATCACCTGTTCGACCAGGCGCACGTCCCGACCGATGATCGCCACCTTCTGGACGGGAAAGCCCTGGTCGGCGAGGTGATCGACGGCACGTTCGGCTTCCTGGTACGTCGCGTACGAGGCAACGGTCCTGCGGGCCTGCTCGGTCATGGCGACTCCTTTCGCCGGCGGACCGCCGAGCGGTCCCTGCAGGCCCCAGAGTGGCTCTTCACCCGGTCACCCGCCTGCGCCCGGCGGGTCGAAAAGTGGCACCGGCGCTCGGTCTGCGGGGGCAGGGAGCCGCCCCTCCACGGCGGGGCGGGCCCAGCGGGCCCGCCCCTCCGTCCACCGCCTGCCCTGGCCGCGGCGACCAGAGGCCCCCGGTTCAGCCGGGCGTGGGGTGGTGCGCCCGGGCGAACTGCTCCACGACGGCGGCGCAGAAGGCGGGCAGGTCGGCCGGGCTGCGGCTGGTGACCAGCTGCCCGTCGACGACCACCTCCTGGTCGACGACCTCCGCGCCGGCGTTGCGCAGGTCGGTGCGGATGCTGGGCCAGGACGTCAGACGGCGGCCGCGCACGGCGTCGGCTTCCGCCAGGGTCCACGGGCCGTGGCAGATCGATGCGACCGGTTTCCCGCTCGCCATGAAGTCCTTGACGAACTGCACCGCGTCGCGGTTCATGCGCAGCTGGTCGGGGTTCATGGTGCCGCCGGGCAGAAGCAGGGCGTGGTAGTCGTCGACGGAGGCGTCGGCGACCAGGCGGTCCACGGGGAAGGTTCCCGCCGGGTTGAGGTCGAACTGGCGGGCCTGGATCTCGCCGTGGTGGAGCGAGAGGATCTCGGTCTTCGCCCCCGCACCCCACAACGCACCGCGCGGCTGGTCGAGTTCCACGCGTTCGACGCCGTCGGTGGCCAGAATTCCCACCCGCATCCCCCGGAGTTCCTGTGTCACGGTACGGATCCCTTCACGAGTCGCTGGTTGTACGAGGCGAGCGGCAGGGACACCCGGCAGGGCCCGTCCGGATCCCTTTTCCGGACCGGGGACTGCGAGGCCCGGCCGCGCCTGCCCCGAGCGCGTCGGTGCGCACGGTCGGCCGGACCTGCCGTCCCGGTGGAGGACGGCCTCGGTCCAGCCGTCATCGCGATCGGCGGCACGCGCCGGGGCGGGACTGCTACAGCAGCCGGTCGAACGCCGCGGTCACGCTCTCCCAGTGGCCGGTCTGCGGGTTCTTGTCGTCCGGATACATGATCTTGAACATCTCGGCGAGGGCGACGCTGAGACCGCCGATGATCTCGGGGTAGCGCTCTTCGGTCTCCGGGGTGGGCGTCCTGTCGAGGGGAGGGTGCGCGGCGAGCTGTTCCAGGATCGGCTTGAGCTCGACCTCCTCGTCGAGCCGCCGGAACCGGTGGATGCTCTCCTGGAGGCCCTTGGTGATCGGCAGGTCCCACGGTTCGAGGGTGTCCCGGCCGTTGGCCTTGGCCGACGCCTGGCCGACGACCAGGAGGTCGTAGAGCTTGGCGTCGATGAAGTCGCCGTACCGCTTCAGGTCGTTCTTGTCCACATCGAGACCTGCGGCGGCGCGGAAGAACCTCTCGAACTTCGACACACCCATCACGGCCATGCCTCTCGCCTCCTCACGAGGAACCGGACGGCGTCGTTCGCTCCCGCCAGCGCCGCGATCGGCTGTTACCCGGTCGAGATTCGCAGAGCCCCCTGCTGAACGCCTCCGCACCCGAGGCCGAAAACGAACGCTTCCTCCTGCCCTGGCAGAGCAGCAGGAAATGCCCTGGCGTCCCCCGGCCGGCCGTACGGCCGTGGCGAGGTCCTGCCCGTCTCCTGACTGCGGGTGAGAGCCGCGTCGGCCGTGCCCCCACGGTCCACGCGCCGGCGTCCCCGAGGACCGCGGCCCTGCCGTGGTGGAGGCCGTCTGCCCTTGTGCTCGGAGGCGCATCGAGCCCACCGCTTTTCCTCCCGCAGGGAGCAGGCAGAGTGCGGCCCACATCCGGAACATAGACATGTCCGATGTCACGCGGCCTCTGCCGGGGCCCACGGACCTGCTACGTATCAGCCCGCCACCCCCATACGCACGCTGCACCCCTGGGTGGCTGTCCCAGGTCCCACCCCCAGACGGCTGCAAGGCTTCAGAAGGAGGACGGCTCATGGACTACAACACCTTTCTCGACACCGTCACCCGGCGCGCCTCCGTCCCCCAGGAAAAGGCGGAGCCCCTGATCCGCGCCACCCTGGAAACACTGGCCGAGCGGCTCACCAGGGGTGAGGCGGACGACCTCGCGTCCGAACTGCCCAAGCCGCTGAAGGAACCGCTGGTCTCTCCCACTCCGGAGGCCGAACGCTTCGGACTCGACGAGTTCATCGATCGGGTGAGCAGGCGAGCAGGGGTGAGCCCGGACGAGGCCCGCGAGGGTGTACGGGCCGTGCTGAGCACCCTGAGGGACGCGGTCAGCAGTGGCGAGTTCCGCCACGTGATGTCCCAGCTGCCCCGGGACTTCGAGGCTCTCGTCAGCGTCCCGGGCTAGGAGGAGCCATGACCGACGAGGCCGGCGCCATCATCGAGGAAGCGGAACCGGCCGTGCTCGCGGCGGCCACCGTCACACTGGTCGAGGGGCCGACGTTCTGCGTCTCGGGTACCTCGGGCGACATGGAGGCCGAGGAGCCGCAGGGGCTGTTCTTCCGCGACATGCGGGTCATCTCCGACTGGCAGATCCGGGTGGACGGCCGCTGGCCGCACCACCTCACCGTGCTTTCCCAGGACCCCTACAGCACCACGTTCGTCTCCCGCGTCCCGCCACACGGCTCCCAGAGCGAACTCCTGCTCGAACGCCGGCGCTACATCGGCGAGGGGATGCGCGAGGACCTCCGGTTGCGCAACCTCAGCACGCGTCCGATGACAGTGCCGGTCTCGCTGCGTGCGGGCGCCGACTTCGCCGACGTGTTCGCGGTCAAGGAGAGCCGCGTACGCGTGGTGGGCGAGGTCAGGGCCACGCCCGCCGGCGATGCTCTGGAACTGGCGTTGCACTCGGGTGATTCCCTGCGCGGCGTGCGGGTGGAGAGCAGCGATGCCACCGCGCGGCCGGACGGGCTGGATTTCGTGGCCGAGGTGCCGGCGCGCGGCGAATGGCACACCACCGTCCTGGTCCGCCCCAGCGTCGAGGGGGAGGAGGCCGGCGGCGTCTTCCACCTGGGGATGGAACCGGGCGAGTCCGCGCCGGCACGCCGCCTGCGCGCCTGGCGCGAGAGCGCACCGCGCATCGCCGACATCGAGGACCCCGAGCTGCACAAGACGCTGCGGCGCAGCTCTGAGGACCTGGGCGCGCTGCGCATCTTCGACCCGCGGCACCCCGAGGACACGGCGGTCGCGGCAGGTGCCCCCTGGTTCATGGCCCTGTTCGGCCGCGACTCGCTGCTGTCCTCGTACATGGCACTGCCGCTGGACCAGACCCTGGCCCTGGGCACCCTGCAGACTCTGGCCCGCAACCAGGGCCGCAAGGTCGACCCGGACACCGAGGAACAGCCCGGGCGCATCCTGCACGAAACCCGGTTCGGCCTGGACTTCCCCCTGGCCCGCGGCGGCGGCAGCGTCTACTACGGCACCGCCGACGCCACCCCGTTGTTCGTGATCGTCCTGGGGGAGCTCAGCCGGTGGGGCCTCGCCCCCGACGCCGTCGAGGCGCTGCTGCCGCATGCCGACCGGGCGCTGCAGTGGGTCGAGGAGTACGGCGACCGGGACGGCGACGGCTTCGTGGAGTACCAGCGGATGACCGCCAACGGCCTGCTCAACCAGGGGTGGAAGGACTCCTACGACGGCATCAACTTCGCCGACGGCACCCTGGCCGAAGCGCCGATCGCCCTGTGCGAGGTGCAGAGCTACGTCTACGCGGCCTATGTCGTGCGCTCGCATTTCGCCCACGAGGCCGGCGACCTGAAGGCGGTCGAGCACTGGACGCGGCGGGCGACCGCGCTGAAGGAGGCCTTCAACGAGCAGTTCTGGCTGCCTGAACGCGGCTGGTACGCGGTCGGCCTGGACCGGGACAAACGCCCGATCGACGCGCTGGCCTCCAACATGGGTCACTGCCTCTGGACCGGGATCGCCGACCGCGACAAGGCCGAGCAGGTGGCGGAGCGGCTGCTGTCACCGGAGATGTTCACCGGCTGGGGCGTGCGCACCCTGGCGTCCACGATGGGTGCGTACAACCCCATGAGTTACCACAACGGCTCGGTCTGGCCGCACGACAACGCCATCGTGACCACAGGCCTGATGCGGTACGGCTTCGTGGAACAGGCCCAGCGGGTGGCGACCGGCATCCTCGACGCCGCGGAGGCCTTCGGCGGCCGGCTGCCCGAGCTGTTCTGCGGCTTCGACCGCAGCGAATACGACACGCCGCTGCCGTATCCCACCTCGTGCTCCCCCCAGGCCTGGGCCGCTGCCACCCCGATCCAACTGGTACGCGCGCTGCTGCGGATCGACCCCTGGATGTCGCACGGTCAGGTGTGGGTCGCCCCCGCCTGGCCGGCCCGGTATGGAAGTCTGCGCATCCACAACATCCCGCTGGCCGACCGACGTATCGACCTCGAGGTGGACGGTGACTCGACCCGCGTGACAGGGCTGGCCGACGACACCGAGATCGTGCGCCAGCCCCGTCGGCCCCTGTGCGCGGCACGGAACCAGGCACACGACCAACCCTGTGACCCGGTGCCGTCAGGAGAGTGAACGACATGCCCGGCATCCGTCCGCTGGACATCGCGATGATCTCGACGCCCTGGTTCGAACTCCCGCCGGCCGGCTACGGGGGGATCGAGTCGATGTGCGCGGAACTGGTCGACGGGCTCGTCGAACTGGGCCACCGGGTCACCGTCATCGGCGTGGGGCACAACGGAACCCGGGGCCGCTTCGTCGCCACCTACGAAACCCCCCAGGGCGACCGCCTGGGAAGCGCCGGGCCGGAAGTGGTGCATGCCGCACGAGCGGCCAGAACGCTGGCCGCTCTGCGTCCCGACATCATCCACGACCACAGCACCGCGGGCCCCCTCCAGGCACGCCTGCGCCGCGCCCCCACCGTGGTGACCGCGCACGGACCCGTCACCGGAGTGACCGGCGACTACTACCGCGCCCTGGGCGACACGGTGCATCTGGTGGCCCTCTCCCGGGCCCAGCAGGCACAGGCCCCGGACATCCGATGGTCCGGCCAGGTACACAACGCGGTACGCACCGCCGACTACCCGTACCGCCAGCACAAGGGCCGCTACGCCCTTTTCCTCGGCCGGCTCGCCGCGGAGAAGGGAGTCCACCTGGCCATGGACGCAGCCCGCCAGGCGGACATGCCGATCGTCGTCGCCGGCGCCTGCAACGACCCGGCGGAGCGCCCCTACGTCGACGCGGAGATCGTGCCCCGGCTGGGCGAGGACACCCGATGGATCGGCGAAGCAGATCACGCCACCAAACTCGACCTGCTCGCCCACGCCCGGTGTCTTGTCTTCCCCATCTGCTGGGAGGAGCCCTTCGGCATGGTCATGGTGGAGGCCATGGCCTGCGGCACACCAGTGGTCGCCCTGCGCCGCGGCTCAGTACCGGAAATCGTCGATGACGGCGTCACCGGCTTCATCTGCGACCGGCCCGGACAACTGCCCGCCGCGCTCCGTTGCGTCGACCGTCTCTCTCCGCGGGCCTGCCGGGAACGAGTACGCCAACGATTCGACACCCTGAACATGGCCTGCGCGTACCAGGCGCTCTATCACCTGGTGGCCGGCCACCGGACCGAACCGGCGACGGCCGCCTCAGGGCGCCGACTACACCACTGATCACATCGGAACGACTCGTCCGGCGCCGGACATCCCGGCGCCCGGATCGACTTCACGACAGAGGACCCGGCATGAGTACTCAGACGCCCCGCATCAGCTCGCCCTCCCGTGTTCCGGCCCATGCCTCGCCGACCGGGGACGGCATCGTCGTCGGAACCGGCCCGGTACAGGTCGACGCCTTCATCGACTTCCTGTGCCCGTTCTGCAAGCAGTTCGAAGGGAAGAGCGGGCCGCTCCTCGACGAGCTGGTGACCGAGGAGGCGATCAGTCTCGTCTACCACCCGATGGGTTTCCTCGACGACCTGTCCACCACCCGGTACTCCTCCCGCTCCTCGGCGGCCTCGGGCTGCGCGTCCGACGGCGGCCATTTCATGGAGTACCTGTACGCGCTGTTCGCCAACCAGCCCCCCGAGGGCGGGCCGGGTCTGTCCGACGACGAACTGGTCGAGCTCGGCCGCGCGGTGGGACTGGCGGACAGCTCGTTCGCCGAGTGCGTCCGGCAGGGCGTCTACCTGGACTGGAGTGCCTACGTGACGGCGGTGGCCGTCGAGCGGGGCGTGGGTGGGACGCCGACCGTGGCGGTCGAGGGGGTCGCGGTGCCGGCCAACCCCCAGACCATCCTTGCCGCGGTCCGTGCCGCCCGCGCCGGTGTCGGCGGATGAGGCGCCCGGGCAGCCGCGGACCGGCTCCACCAGCTCGTGGAACTCGCTCGACGGCCGCGCCATGACGGGCCGGAACTCCCCGCCGGTGACGGGCCTGCGCACGGCCGGGAACACCGCGCGCGTCCCCCGGCGGGCTTCTGATCGCTCACTGCGGCACGATCGCGCACGCGCCGCACGACATCGCCGAGGCGGGTTCGGGAGTGCCGGGCCGGCACGGATCTGCCCTCGGCGGCAAGGGAACCCGCCGCCTGGGCGGGCGTCACGGGCCCTGGAACGACGCGCATGGCGCAGCGCACGGATGCGGACCCGGACACGGCCGATTCGCCGGAGGATCGCATGACAGAACCGACAGTTCCCTCAGCCGACGCACCCGTGGACGTCGAAGGCGTGGCGCAGCGGCCGTTCTCCGAGCACGCGGCCATGGCCAGGGCGTATCCCGGCGGCAGGATGACCGTGGGCGCCATCACGCCCCTGGAGGGCTTCGACGGGCCCGTCCCGTCCCTGGCCGGGCACATCGAACGGATCCAGCAGGCCGAACGGGCCGGCTTCGCCTCGGTGTGGGTCCGTGACGTGCCGCTGCTGGACCCGAGCTTCGGGGACGCCGGGCAGGTCTTCGACCCGTGGGTGTACCTGGGGCTGCTCACCGCCCGCACCACCTCGATCACCCTGGGGACCGCCAGCATCGTCATGCCGCTGCGGCATCCACTGCACACGGCCAAGGCGGCCGCCTCGGTGGACCAGCTGTCAGGCGGACGGCTCCTGCTCGGGGTGGCCACGGGTGACCGGCCCGTGGAGTTCCCGGCCCTCGGACAGGACCTGGGCAGCCGGGCCGAGCGGTTCCGGCAGTCGCTGGAGTACTTCCGTGTCGTCCTCGAGCACCGTTTCCCGCGCGTGGAGTCGCCGCTCGGCCGGATGCACGGCACCGATCTGCTGCCCAAGCCGGTGTACCAGCGGATCCCCGTACTGATGACGGGACGCGGCAGGCAGGACGTCCGGTGGATCGCCGACAACATGGACGGCTGGCTTTACTACACCCCGCCGCTCCAGCAGCAGGCCGAGAACATCCAGCGGTGGCGGGAGCTGACGGAGGGCGACGGCGGTGGTTTCAAGCCGTACGCCCAGGCCACCTACCTCGACCTGACCGAGGACCCGCTGGCCCTGCCCCGGCGCATCCACCAGGGCTTCTCGGTGGGACGGGTGTCGTTCCTGGCGATGATGCGGGCCTGGCAGGACATCGGCATCGACCAGCTCATGATCAACTTCAAGCACAGCCGCCGTCCGGTCGCCGAAGTGATCGACGAACTGGCCGAGCACGTGCTGCCGCACTTCCCGCCCGGGCGCTCCGGGGCGCGCGGTGTGCGCCCCGAAGCGCCCGTGGAGCGGACCGGGCCCTGAGGAGGAGGGACGGACAGCCCCCGGGGCCCCTTGCGTGGCAGAGCCGGGCTCAGTCCGGGACGGCCCCGGACAGCCGCTCCAGCGCGTAGTCGCACGTGCCCTCCGCCCGGAACTGCAGGGCCGCCCTGGTCACCTCCGCGCCGAGGCCGCGCAACTGGTCCGCGACCGCCTGGTCGGTGAGCCGTCCGTCGCCGTCGAAGAGCCGGGAGGACCGCGGGACCGCGAACACCAGCGGCACGGCCCAGCCGCGCAGCGACCGCACGATGAACTCCATCGCGTTGATCGCCTGCAGGCCCTGCACTCCCCCGGCGGTCGTCAGCATCCCCACGGGCTTGTTGCTCAGGTAGGGCGGGTCGTGGTCGGCCAGGAGGGCGAGCCAGTCCACCGCGTTCTTGAACGCGCCGCTGACCGACCCGTGGTACGTCGGACTGCTCCACAGCAGGGCGTCGGCGGCCTGAACGGTGTCCGCAAGCCGGCGAGCGGACGGAGGGATCCCGTGCCCGGACGTGTAGAACGGGAGATTCAGCCGCTTGAGGTCGAGCACCACGGTGTCGGCGCCCGCATCGGCCGCCCCCTCGACCGCCACGCGCAGTGCGGTGAGGCTGGTCGACGGAGTGCGCAGCGAACCCCCCATTCCGACGACGAGCGGGGAGTGCGCCATCCCGACAACTCCTTCAGGTCCTTCAGAGCATCTCCAGGGGCGTGGGCCCGCTGGGCGGCGGGAACGCCTCGTCGAGGGCGGCGAGCGCCTCGGCGGGAAGGTGGAGGTCCACCGCGCCGCGGTTCTCCCGCACATGGTCGGGTGATCCGGAACGCGGGATCGCGGCCACCCCCTGTGCCAGCACCCAGGCAAGTGCCACCTGGGTCGGCGTGGCTCCGAGGGCCCGGGCCACGGCACCCAGTGCCCCGACCTTCAGGAGCCGTCCCTGCTCGATCGGAGAGTAGGCCATGACCGTCACCCCGGCCTCGCGGCACCACGGGAGCAGATCCCACTCGATGCCGCGCCGGGAGAGGTTGTACAGCACCTGGTCGACGGCCACGGCGTCGCCGCCGGGGAGGGCGGTCAGCTCGGCCATGTCGGCGGCGTCCAGATTGCTCACGCCCCAGTAACGGATCTTGTCCGCCTCCATCAGGTCGGTGAATCCCGCGAGTGTCTCCTCGAGTGGCCACCGTCCCCGCCAGTGCAGCAGGTAGAGGTCCAGCCGTTCCGCACGAAGCCGCCGCAGGCTGCCCTCGCAGGCGGCGACGGTGCCCCTCCGGTCGGCGTGGCCGGGCAGCACCTTGCTGACGAGGAAGACTTCCTCCCGGTGTCCCCGGAGGGCCTCCCCGACGAGTTCCTCGGCTGCGCCGTCGCCGTACATCTCCGCCGTGTCGACGACGGTCATGCCGAGGTCCACGCCCAGCCGCAGCGCGGCGATCTCCTGCTCGCGCCGGGCCGGGTCCTCGCCCAGGTACCAGGTGCCCTGCCCGAGGGCCGCGATCTCCTCACCGGAGGGGAGCGCGATCGTTCCGGCCGATTCCGCAGACATCTTGGGCCTCCCGTCCGCCGCGGATCCGTGTCACGTGCACGCGCACCGAGTGCCCAGGACCGCGCCTCCCAGACAACCGGTGTCGCGTGCGCCGCAGGGGTCAGGAGGAGCCGGCGGACCGCGCCGGGAACTGGGCGGAACCGGGTGCGCGGTCGCGCAACGCGAAAGCGACCGACACGACGGCGCCGCAGGAGAGGACCGCGGCGAAGCCGATCATCGCGGTCTGCACGGCGAAATGCCGCAGGGCGATGCTGAACAGGACGGACGGCAGGCCCATTCCGACGTAGGCGACGACGAAGAACACGGCGAGGACCCCCGCGCGTGAGGCGGGCCCGGCCACTGACACGGCCCGTTCGACGCCTCCCTTGAACAGCAGCCCGGAGCCCGCCCCCGACAGGGACACGGCGACCAGGTAGAGCCCGAGCGCCGGACGGTAGAGGGCCACGGCGCACAGGACCAGGCCGACCGGGAAGACCACTGCCCCCACGGTCAGGACCCGGGGCAGCGGCAGACGCCCCAGCACCAGCTGCGCGGCCGCCGCGGAACCGAACATGAGGAAGGCCGCCACGCCGACCACGAGGTGCGAATCGGTGTGCAGGGTGCCGTGGAGCACGCTCGCCCCGAGGGAGGAGATCAGGCCGAGGATCGCGAAGGCGAAGGCGCCCAGCGCGCCGGCCGCGCCGAACGTCCGCCGGCCGCCGGGGCACAGGACGAACCGGGTGGGCGGTTCGGCCGCGGGCAGCTCCCGGTCCACGGTCTCCGGGGTGCACAGCACCAGCGCCAGGCACACTGCCATGGCGAGCGTGAAGATCGCCTGGGTGGTGATCAGGGGCGTGGGCAGCCACTCGGCGACGGCTCCGGCGACCAGGGGCCCCGAGGCCAGGCCGCCGAGATTGGCGGCGGTGGCCACGATGCCGGGCAGCACCGAACCCGTCCGTTCCGGACGGGCCTCGTGGTGGAGGTCGTGCAGGTACGTCGTCGCGGTCGAGGCCATCAGCCCCAGTCCGACACCGTTCAGGATCCTGCCCGCGATCAGCCCCGGCAGGTCCCGCCACAGGATCAGCACGACCGACGCGACGATGCCGACGAGCAGCGCCGGGACGATGATGCGCCGCCGGCCGAGCCGGTCCGACAGGTGGCCCAGGCCGAGGAAGGCGGCCGCCGCGCCCACCACCATCGAGGCGTAGGCCACCGTGACCGTAATCGCGCCGAAGTGGTCCCGGGCCTCGTACAGCGGCCACAGCGGGGTCGGCGCGGTGCCGAAGGCCATCAGCACGGTGAAGGCCACCGCCACGAACCAGAAGCCGGTCGTGTGCGAGGCACGGCGCCGGGTGGGGGCAGGGGGCGGCAGGTCGGCGCGAGCGGGTGCGGGGGTCCGGTGGGTCGGATCGCCGGGAGCGTCGGCTGCGGGACGGCTCAGCGGCGTCGGTAGGGCGGGCAGGAGTACCCCTCCTCGGGCGGAAGTGGATGGCCTCCTCCATCCTCCTCACCAGCCAGGATCAGTGCCAACGAATGTTTTTGCTGGGATCGAGCAATGCGAGTGATACTTCACGGGTGGAGCTACGTCAGCTGGAGCACTTCATCGCGGTCGCCGAGGAGCTGAGTTTCACGCGTGCCGCCCGTCGGCTGCACGTGGTGCAGTCGGGGGTGTCCGCTGCGATCCGCTCCCTGGAGCGCGAGCTCGGCTGCGCGCTGTTCGAGCGCACCTCGCAGCAGGTCCGGCTCACCGGGGCGGGCGCGGCGCTGCTGCCGGAGGCCCGGGCCACCCTGCACGCCGCCCAGGCCGCCCAGGACGCCGTGCGCGCCGCACAGGACACGCTGCGCGGCACGGTGAACGTGGGCGCCATGGCCTCGGTCGAGGTGGTGGACCTGCCCGCGCTCCTCGGGCAGCTGCACGCACGGCATCCGGCGATCGACGTACGGCTGCGGCTGGCGACGACCGGCTCGGCCGGACTGGCGCACGCGCTGCTCAGCGGGGACCTGGACGTGGCCTTCCTGTCGCTGCCCCAGCACAAGCCTGCCGGGATCGACGCACGGGAGCTGGCCACCGTGCCGCTCGTCCTGGTGGTGAGCGCCGGCCACCCGCTCGCGCAGCGGGGGAAGGTGGCACTCGGGGACCTCACGGCGGAACCCTTCGTGGACTTCCCGCCGGGCTACGGCAACCGCGAGGTGGTCGACCGGGCGTTCGCGGCGGCGGGCGTCGTACGCCGGGTGGCGCTGGAAGTGCCCGACATCGACATGGGGGCGGCACTGGTCCGGCACGGGCTGGGCATCGCCTTCCTGCCCGCCTTCGCCGTCGCCCGCACCCCCGGACTGCACGTCCTGGACGTCCACGGCACCGTGCTGCGCTGGAGCATGCATCTCGGCACGTCGTCGACCCGGCGGCCCAGCTCGGCCCTCGGGGCGCTGCTCGACCTGGTCGACCTCCACGTCATCGCCCTGTGACGCCCCGGGCCCGCTGCCCGGGGCGTCACCCGTCGGTGGTGTCCGGCCCCCTGCGCCCGCCCCGCTCCGGCCGCGACATCCGCAGCGGCGGCCGCTGCCGCCGTGGCACGGTCGGCGGAGCCGGAGAACGGTCACCCGGCGGATCCGAGGGCCTGGGAGAAGTCCGTCCCGAGCTGCGACATCAGGTCGTTGAACTCCTTCTCGCTGATCGCCTCCCGGAGCACGGCCAGTACGGCCCGCACACCCCGGTCGGCTTCCTCCTCCTTGAGCATGGTGCGTTCGGCCACGCGCCGCACGCTGTCGGAGTGGCCGAAGCGCTCGATGCGGTCCGTGGCCCCCCGGCGCACCGCCTCCGCGAGGCCCTCGGGGAGTTCGGTGATCAGGTCCCTGGCCTCCCCCGGGCTCAGCCTGTGGGCCAGCGTCTCGAGCGTGGCCCAGGTCAGGTCCGCCGCCTCCTGGCGGCTCAGTCCGGTGCGCTCGGCGACGGTTCGGACGAATTCCTGCTCATCCATGCGTCGTCCTCCTTCGCTGCTGTGTTGCGACGAACGGCGCGACCCCCTGCCAGCCTCCCACGCCGCCCCGGCCCGCGCCCGCGCACGGACGGCGGTGCCACGGCCACCCGCAGCCTGCCGCCTCCGTACCCCGTGGTGCGCAGGGCCCGGCGGGCTGGTGCTGGCCGGCGTGGCGTTCGGGCATCCGGTGTCGGTGGTCACCGCCCCGGGGATGGAACCCTAGGTCGCCGGACTGCTGCGGGCCTACGGTGCCGAGGTCCACATCGTGAGGGAGCCGCACCCGGCACGGGGCTGGCAGTAGGCCAGGCGCGAGCGGGTGGCCCCGCGGGCGCGAGGACGACTAGGCAGTTTCGTTTGGATCATCGGGCGGACGAGAGGAAGATGCCCGCGATGTCGAGTCCGGCCAGGTAGATGGTGGCGGTCTTCTCGTAGCGGGTGGCGATGCCTCGCCACTGCTTCAGGCGGTTGACGCACCGCTCGACGGTGTTGCGCTGCTTGAAGGTCTCGCGGTCGAAGGCTGGTGGCCTGCCGCCTCGGCTGCCCCGACGGAGCCGGTGGCTGCGCTGGTCTGCGGGGACGGGGATCACGGCCCGGATGCTGCGTTTGCGCAGGTGCTCGCGGATCGCGCGGGAGGAGTACGCCTTGTCGGCCAGGACCAAGTCCGGCCTGGTGCGAGGTCGGCCTCGCCGACGGGGAACGCGGAGGCGGGCCATGACCTCGGTGAAGGCAGGCGCATCACCGGCCTGGCCTGCGGTGAGAACGAACGCGAGGGGCCGGCAGCGGGCATCGGCGGCGAGGTGGAGATTTGTGGTCAGTCCGCCGCGGGAGCGGCCGATGGCGTGGTCGCCGGGTTCGCCGGCCGGGGCCCTTTTTTGCGGGCTCCGGCCGCGTGCTGGTGGGCCCGCACGCACGATCGTGGAGTCGACCGAGACGGCCCAGTTGAAACCGGTCGACGTACCGCTCGTCGGAGGGATCGCCGCCGGCGCCCCGCCAATGGAACACCTTGTCGAATCTCTGACGTCCGGGAGACGGCCTTGGTAGTGCTCCTGCCGCCGCGAGCGTCGGCCCTGCGGGAGACCCCCGCATGCTCCGGCTGGGCGCCGCGCGTGCATCCCGGGGCGCAGGGACCGCCGTCGAAGGTCATTTGTGCACGTCAAAAGCGTTTTCGTCGCGTCGCTAAATTTCGTTCGGCATTTCGCGTGGGATGAAGACTGGTTTCTACATAAGAGAGGGCACCGAAAAAATAAGGAGTCTGAGGATGAAGCACGTGTGCCCTCATTACGGGGAGCCGCTGGATGAGGCGGACGATGACTGGCTGTTCGGTGACGCTCCGGTACCGCAGGCCGCTCCATGGGCCGCCTCCGAGTCGGCTGGCGGCTGGCCGGTGCAGTACGAGGGCGATGACGACACGGCCGCGGTGTCCGCGGATGAGTGGTACGAAGACGACGATCCGGATCCCGGCGTCCTGGCCGATGGACGCCCCGCGAAGATCCCGTCCGAGACGCGAGACCGGCTGTGGGTCTACGGCTACTTCACTCTCAAGCGGATGATCAGGGACGGCGAGATCTTTCGAGAAGTGCGCAGCCAAGGACCGCGCCGTGCGCACCGGTTGGAGGCGCTCTTCATGCCAGCTTGGTCGGCGGCGGTTTGTCTGGCCACACAGGCGCCATCGACGACAAACTCGACGAGGAGTGGCCATGTCACCCCGTTCACACCTGAAGCCGGCCGCAGGAGCAGCGGCCGCGTGCCTTCTGATAGTCGGCTCCGGCCTGCTGGCGGGCTGCGGCACCGCGACGGCAGACGGCCCTGCGGGGGGCGGTACGCAGACGGACGCGGCGCCGACCGCCATCCACGGCCAGGCGCAGCAGCCCGTGCAGACCACGACAGCTGGCTGGAAGCCGCTCGCCGACGCTCTCGGTCGCACCGGCACCCTGATGAAGGGCACCGTCTACCGTGTTTCGCTGCCCCGCAAGGACCTCAAGGTCACGACCCGGGGTGTCGCCGTCCAGCCGGGCCTCGCGCTCGGTGGCTACGCGGCCTTCGCCAAGTACCGCGACGGGACCATGCTCATGGGCGACCTGGTCGTCACCGAGGACGAGCTGCCCCGGGTCACCGGCGCGCTGCAGGCCGCCGGGATCGAGCAGACCGCGCTGCACAAGCACCTGCTGCAGCAGTCCCCGGCGATCTGGTGGACACACGTCCATGCCATGGGCGACCCGGTCACTTTGGCCAAGGGCCTGAAGTCCGCGCTGGCCGCCACTGCCATCCCGCCCTCCTCGCCGTCTCCGGCCACCCAGCCGCCCATCGGCCTGGACACCGCCGGGGTCGACAAGGCGCTCGGCCGCAAGGGCACCGCGGACGGCGGCATCTACAAGTTCTCCATCCCTCGCAGGGACACCATCACCGACGGCATGCACGTGCTGCCGCCCGCGCTCGGCATCACCACCGCCGCCAACTTCCAGCCGCTGGGGGGCGACAGGGCGGCCATCAACGGCGACTTTGTGATGACCGCCTCCGAGGTGCAGAAGGTCATCCGCGCGCTGCGCAAGGGAGGCATCGACATCGTCGAACTGCACAACCACACCCTGAACGACCAGCCGCGCCTTTTCTACATGCACTTCTGGGCCACCTGCGACGGCGTCACCCTGGCCAAGGCACTCCGGCCGGCCCTGGACGCGACCGCGCTGGCCCCCATGCCGTGATCGGGGGCCAGATCGTCTACGGCGCCGTGCTGTCGGCCGTCGTCGCAGCCGTCCTCGTCGCCCTTCCCCCGTGGCCGCAGCCGTGCCGTCGTCGCGACCGGTGCGCTGGCCGCGGCGGTCGGCCCCCTGTACTGGAACGCGATCCTGCGCGCGGCCCATGGAGACCAGTTCTTCGACGCACCCGTGATCGTCTTTCCCGTCAGCTGGCAGGACACCGGCTCCGGCGCCTTCACCCTCGCCGTTGCCTCCCTCGGCTACGGGCTCGGTCCGCTTGTCGCACAGCCGACCCGCACCAGCATCCGCTATGCGCCCTTGGCCGCCGTCGCGGCCCTGCTCGTCGACGTCTACCTGTACTGAAGCACCGCGACGCTGTGGTGCGCGAGGGCGGCGTGCGGGTCGGCTCCGTGCTGCAGGTGGTCGGTGTGATCGAGGCTTCGAGGCTGTGAGCGGCGGCTTTATATGGCCGCAGGACCTTTTCAGGGCGATGCGGTCGGCCGCCTGAGAGGCTGCCCGAGCCGAATGTTCCAGCGCCCCACACGCCCGCTGAGCTCTGTTGTGGACAGGGGCGGAACGTCGATCCGCCAGAATGCCGACTCTGGGGCGCCGAGCACTCGCACCCCCACAGCCCGCACCACGTCCGGCTCCACCACTGCCACACCACGCCCCGCCGGCTCCGCGGCCGACTCCAGCCACGCAGCGATCCGGTCGCAGAAGTGCCGTACCGACTCTCCGCCATGCGGTGCCGAGTCCGGATCCGCCAGCCACTCGCCCACTGCCGCCGGCTCCTGCGTGCTCACCTCGGCCAGGGTCGCGCCACGCCAGCGACCTACATCCAGCCCGGCCAGCTCGGGTACGACAGTCGCGTCCAGATCGAGGGCCTTCGCCGTTTCACGACAGCGCACCGCTGGAGCGACCCAGGCACGGTCCACCGGGGGAAGGGCCTCAGCCGATGCCCGTGCGAGCTTCAGGCCGGAGGCGTCCAGCGGGCACCCGTCGTCGAAGCGGGCCTCCCGCAGCGCCGCGCTGATGGCTGGTGAGATCAACGTCACTCGGCTCGTCATACGTCCGCCCTGGCCTCCAACATCGCTGCTGTCTCGTGGACTTCACAGCCCCGTGCCTCAATGTCGTGCTTCCACGCGCCCTTGGCCGGCTGCTCCCCGCGCGGTACCTTCTCGTCGATATCGACGACGGATTCGCGGAAGCCGGTGGGATTCCGGCACGGTCGCGCCACTGTAAGCCCGGTTCGCACCCCTGGTGCGGGCCGCGCAAGTCAGACCCGCCCCGTCGTCCTGTGCACCACCGAGACGGGACGCGAGTTCCCCAGGAGGGCCTGCCATGGCGCAGTCTGTCGCTCAGCCGACCACCACACCCACCGCCGTACCCGCCAAACTGCCGATCGGCGCCATCGCGCCCTGGGCGGTCTTCTTCGGCATCCTGACGCTGGTCCTGCTCTACTTCGTCGGGGTCGAGCAGAGCGCCACCTCCGTGATGAGCGGAGAGGACGTCCACGAATGGGTGCACGACGCCCGCCACCTGCTCGGTTTCCCCTGCCACTGACGGCAGCAGGGAACGCACGAGCCCATGAACTCGGCAACCGTCCGCACACTTCTCGTGCGCGGCATGCTCGCGGGCCTCGCCGCGGGCATGCTCGCGCTCCTCGTCTCCTACTTCCTGGGCGAGCCGAGCGTCGACGCGGCCATCGCCCATGAGGAAGCACACGCCCACGAACACGAACACGGCGTGGAAGTCGTCAGCCGCACCATGCAGTCCACCGCCGGCCTGTCGACCGGTGTCCTCGTCTACGGTGTCGCCTTCGGCGGCATCGCCGCCCTCGCCTACTGCTTCGCGCTGGGCCGTATCGGGCGCTTCGGGCCGCGTGCGAGCGCACTGCTCCTCGCGGCCTTCGGCCTGATCGCCCTGTACGTCGTACCGTTCCTGAAGTACCCGGCCAACCCGCCCGCGGTCGGTGACCCCGACACGATCGGCCAGCGCACCACTTCGTACTTGCTGATGATGGTGCTCGGGGTGCTGCTCACTGTCGGCGCGGTGATCCTGGGCAAGCGCCTGGCGCCACGGCTGGGCAACTGGAACGCAACGGTCGCCGCGGGCGCGTTCTTCGTCCTGGCCGTCGGGCTCGCGTACGCGTTCCTGCCGTCCTTCAGCAAGGTCCCGGAGCACTTCCCGGCCGCCGTGCTGTGGGAGTTCCGGCTGGCCGCGCTGGCCGTCCAGGTGACTTTGTGGACTGCCTTCGGGCTGGTCTTCGGAGCTCTCGCCGAACGGGTACTGGCTCCCTCGAGGGCCGGTGCCGGTGAACAGAGCAGTGGCACACGCAAGGCCCCCGTGCCGCAGTGAGCACGTCCTACCGGCACATCAACTTCCTGGGCCGCTACCTGTTCAACATCAAGGCCAGCGGACCCGGCCAGGGCCTGCGTCCCTTCCTGGACCCGGACGCCATCGAGGACGAGGAACACGAAGACTGGCGGCCGGCGCACCCGAGGTTGGGCCGGTGGCTTGTCCGTGCGCGGCAGGTTGCTGGGGTCAGTACAGGTAGACGTCGACGACGAGGGCGGCCAGGCCCGCGAGCAGCGCACAGGTGGCGGTGCGGTGGGCGGGTTCGTTGCAGAGCGGGCCGAGGCCCAGGGCCATGGCGCCGGTGGCGAGGGCGAAGACGCCGGAGCCGGTGTCCTGCCAACTGACGGGGAAGACGGCCAGGGGTGCGTCGGTGAAGAACTCCTCCCCGTGGGCGGCGCGCAGGATGGCGTTCCAGGCGATGGGCCCGGCTGCTGCGGCAAGTGCGCCGGCTGTGATGACGGCGAGGCGCCGGGGGCGGGCGGCGAAGGCGAGGAGTACGGCGGTCAGGAGTGCGGACAGGGCGGCACCGTAGAGGATCTGACTCCAGGAGATCACGGCGGTGGGGTCCTTTCCGGGGGGCCGGGCGGGTGGGTCAGGCGGGTTCGCGGCCCAGGAGGGTGGCCCGCTGGTAGTACTCGTACAGGCCGTCGAAGACGGGGCGGGTGACGGTGATGGTGTGCTCGTCGTCGCCGATCATGGACAGGCCACGCAGGACGACGTCGAGTCCGGGGGCTTCGGGGGCGTCGAAGCGTTCGTCGTCGAGGTCGGCTTCGTGGACGATCTCGGCGATGCGCTGCAGGGCGGCGTCGCCAGTGAGTTCGTAGCGGCGCAGGATGGTCTCGAAGCTGCAGTCGCCGTGGTGGTGGCCGAGATCGACTCCGCGCATATCGAAGGGCGTGGCGTCGGCCGGGACCTGGGCCGGGTCGGTGACGAAGACGAAGACGGCGTCGGGGTCGATGAAGCGGCGGATCAGCCAGGCGCAGGCGGCGCGGTCAATGTGGATGCCGGCGCGGGTGGCCCACTTCATGCGCTCTCCTCGGTCGGGTCGTTGGCGGGGTGCAGGGCGGCCACGGCGGCCTCGGCGGCACGCCGGACGGGTGGGGGGAAGTAGTCGCGGCGGTGGATACGCCGCAGTTCGGCGCGGAGTTTGCGCACTATTCGCTGCCGTTCCTCGGCGCCGAGGGCGCGGGTTTGTTCGGCTTGGGCCAGGACCTGCTGGTATTCGGCGGTGCGGGCGTCGGCCATGGTGCGGGCGAGACGGCGCTCCTCCTCGGTGCTGGCGGGGTGGGCGATCCACACGGTGGCGGTGCCGCCGAAGTCGGTGATCTCCTCGGCGGTCCACTCCAGGTGTTCGCGGGTGCGGGCGTCGGCCGGGAGAGCGATCAGGCCGTCACTGATCTGGGCGACGCCGAGCCGCTTGAGCTTGCGCCAGATGGTGATGCGCGGTGTGGAGGGCTCGCGCGGAAGCCGGTAGGACAGCAGCACCCACCGCCCCGGCCCGCCGGCGGAGGGCTCCGGGCGGTCCTGGCCGGTCATCCCTGCACATTCCGCATGCCGGGGGCGGCCTCCGGTGCTCCGGTGCTTCCGCCTCCGGTGCCTGACCCGCAGGGGCCGACCAGCAGCGCTGCCCCGGCCGCAGCCAGCAGCCGCAACGAAGTGTTCACGTTCATCGCTTCCGGGCTCCCTTCCTGAGCCTCCATGATGATGTAACCACGGTTACATCATCGGGCGGACGGGTGCCGGGCGTTCGCCGACACACCAACACCCGGCACCGCCCGATCCGCCCTCCCCGGACGACGAACCCGCCTGTAACCCTCACGGACGGAGAACACCGCCAGTGACCGCCCCCGACCACACCCCGCCGTCCCCGCCCCGGGCAGCCCCGGCCCCCGCGGAGGACGCGGCCGGTGATCTCATACCGTTCCGGCAGGCGGTCAGGGCATGGTTCACGATCTCGCTGCAGACCTTCGGCGGCCCGGCCGGGCAGATCGCGGTCATGCAGCGCACCCTGGTCGAGGACAAACGCTGGATCGGGCAGCAACGCTTCAACCACGCCCTGTCCTACTGCATGCTGCTGCCCGGCCCCGAAGCCCAGCAGCTGGCCATCTACATCGGCTGGCTGCTCAACGGCACCCGCGGCGGACTGGCGGCCGGCACCCTGTTCGTCCTGCCCGGCGTACTGGCGCTGCTGGCCCTGTCCGCCCTGTACGTCGGCTTCGGGACGACCGCCGCGATCACCGGCCTGTTCGCCGGCCTCGCCCCGGCCGTGGTGGCCATCGTCGCCCAGGCGGTATGGCGGGTCGGCCGCCGCTCCCTGACCCACCCGGCCCTGATCGGCCTCGCGGTCGCCTCCTTCGCCGCACTCGCCTTGTTCGCGGTCCCGTTCCCCGCCGTCATCGCCGCCGCGGCCGCCATCGGATGGCTCCTGGCACGCTACGCCCCGCACACCCTCAAACCTTCAGCCGCTCACACAGCCGGCAACGGGCCCGCCCCGCTGATCCCGGACGACGCGCTGCACCACGAGCCTCCCAGCCGCCGCCGCGCGGTCCGCATCCTGCTGACCGGCCTGGTCCTGTGGACCATCCCGGTCGCGGCTGTCGCCGCACTCACCGGGCCGGGCAGCACGTTCACCGCACAAGGGCTGTTCTTCTCCGGCACCGCGCTGGTCACCTTCGGCGGCGCGTACGCCGTCCTCGCCTACGTCGCCCAGCAGGCCGTCCAGCACTACGGCTGGCTGTCCGCCGGCGAGATGGTCCGCGGACTCGCCCTCGCGGAGACCACGCCTGGCCCGCTGATCATGGTGGTCCAGTTCGTGGCGTTCCTCGGCGCCTACCGCGACCCCGGCGCCCTCAACCCATGGACCGCCGCCCTGCTCGGCGCGCTGCTCACGACCTGGGTCACCTTCGTGCCCTGCTTCTTGTTCATCTTCCTCGGCGCCCCCTACATCGAGCGCCTGCGCGGCAACCGCTCGGTCTCCGCCGCCCTGACCGGCATCACCGCCGCCGTCGTCGGAGTCATCGCCAACCTGGCCCTGTACTTCGCCGAGCACACCCTCTTCACCAGCATCAACACCTACACCGCGGGGCCGCTGCAGCTGCCCCTGCCCGACCCGGCCACCATCCGCCCCGCCGCCCTGGGTATCGCCCTCGCCGCCGCGTTGCTGATCTTCAAGCTGCGCTGGAGCGTTCTGCGCACCCTCGGCGTCTGCGCCGCCCTCGGCCTCGGCGCCGTCCTCGTCGGCCTGCCCGGCACCTGAGCCTGGCTGACAGCGCTGCTCCGTAGCCGATCTGGCTCCAGGCGATCATTGCGTCTCCCTCCGCCGAGGCGGGCGAGTTCACCCTTCGGCCCTCACGTTAGGACGGCGGGAGCGGGTGCTCATCCGGTCCGGCGGCGATCACCCTGCCCGCCATAGGCCGAGGGTCAGGTGAGCGGCGTGTCCTCGCCGTACGTACACGCCGTCGTACGCATGTGATCGCTCCTGTAGTTGGGCCGGCCGCCGGCAGCCAAGACGCACCGCTTCTGACGATCCCGCCTCCGGCGCGCCCGCGCCATGCATGATGATGGGCAGACCATGGCCGAACCCGGTACGACGCCGCACCAGGCGCCACTGCCCCTTCTGCGGGCAGCCGTGTTCGCCGTCGTCGGGACCGTGCTCGGGGTGTGCGCGCACCATTTGGTCGCCGCGGGTCCGGTGCCGTGGCGGCAGAGTGCAATGGCGATGGGAGCGTTCTACGCGCTGGGCCTCGTCGGGGCTCGTCAGCCTCGTTCACTGGCAGCAGTGGCGGTGACGTGCTGTCTCGCCCAGGCGGGGCTGCACGTCTGGCTGATGGCCGAGCATGCCGCCGGTGCACCCCCGATGACCATGGCCGTGCCTGCACACATGCGTCACGCGGCCGGCACCCACGAGGCCTTGCACGAGCGACTGCACGCCTCGTGGACGATGACGGCGGTACACGCCCTCGCCGCCGTCCTTGTCGCCGTGCTGCTGCACCGCGCGGACACCGTGTGCTGGTCACTGACTCGCGGTCTGACGGCGGCGGTCGACGCGGTCCGCGTGCGGATCGGCATGGCACGCACTCTGTTGGACAGGTGTCCTGTTCCCCCCGTGGCCGGTGTGTGTTCGCCGGCCCTGGTCCGGCAGGTACGGGCACCGTCTCGTGGGGCGGTGCTCGCGGATGTGGTCGTACGCAGGGGCCCTCCCGGGCTGGGTCCACTCGCGTAGTTGACCCATCGAGGCGGCGTCCCGCACGTCCGTCCGCGATCCCCCATTCCTGGAGACACCCGTGTTGCATGCCCTGAAGGCACACAGCCCTGCCCGGCGCCTGACCCTGGTCACCGTGGCCACCGCGGCCACCCTCCTGCTCACCACCGTTCCGGCCGCCGCCCACGTGGAGGTCGAGTCCGACAAGGCGCAGGCGCTCGCCGAGGACGTCGAAATCCACTTCGAGGCCGAGTCGGAGTCCGACACCGCCGGGATCACGCAGATCCGAGTCGTCCTGCCCGAGGGAATCGCCCCGGCCGCCGTGAGGTATGGCGAGGGCCCCAAGGGCTGGAAGTTCACTGCTGCCGCCGACGGCTATACCGTCAAGGGTCCGGCTGTGAAGATCGGTGAGAACGCCGAGTACTCGATCGTCGTCCAGCAGCTGCCTGACGCGAAGGAGCTGGCCTTCAAGACACTGCAGACCTATGGCGACGGACGCGTCGACCGCTGGATCGAGCTGGACAACAGCGGCGAGAACCCGGCCCCGGTTCTTGAACTGAAGGCGGCGGCCGCGAGCTCGAAGCCGACCGGCCCCTCTGCCGGCGCGAGTGCATCTGCCTCGCCGACGCCCGCCGCCGAGGAGACTCCGGCCTCGCCCTCTTCGCAGGCGGCCGAGACGGAGAAGGATGACGACAGCGGTCTTTCGGCGAGTGCCTGGACGGGCATCGTCGCGGCGATCCTCGTCGTGGCTGCGGCCGTGGTCGTCGTCGTACGCCGCCGGAACGGCGCCCAGCAGTAGTCGCCGCCTCTTCCGCAGGCCCTCGCACTCCGTCCGCAGCTCGGGTGCGAGGGCCCTCACATGTCAGTCGTGCGGAGCCTGCCCGCTCACCCGGTGGTCCGCATGACTGAGCGCCTCCATCACCAGCCGGCGCAGATGCCCGTCGCGGAGGCTGTAGTAAACGTGCCGCCCTTCGCGCCGCGTCGTCACCAGCCCTGCGAGACGCAGCTTCGCCAGGTGCTGGCTAACCGCCGTCCGGGACGCCTCGCACCGGTCGGTCAGCGAGCCGACGTCCGACTCGCCCTGCGCGATCAGCCACAGCAGATGCAACCGGGTCACGTCGGAGAGCATCGCGAACACCTCGGTTGCTTCTGCGAGACGCGCGCTGTCCGGTGGGCGCAGATGTGCACCAGGTGCAGTTGGCAGGGCTTCGCGAGCAGGCATGCACACAGCGTAGAGGCCAAAACCTAGTAGCAGTGGCCGCCCGGATGCGAAGCAGACCTATAAGTGCACACGTGCGCACCTGACGGATACAGTGGGAGTCTAGTCGCGCTCGTTTCGCCCGACCAGGGATCGCCGCATGCTCTCCGTACTGCGCAATCGCACCTATCGACACCTCTTCACCGCCCAGGTGATCGCCCTGGTCGGCACCGGCCTGGCCACGGTCGCCCTCGGGCTGCTTGCCTACGACATCGCGGGCGCCGACGCCGGCTCGGTACTCGGTACTGCGCTGGCAATCAAGATGGTGGCGTACGTCGCGATCGCCCCGGCCGTCGGAGCCGTAGCCCACCAGTTCCCCCGGCGGACCGTGCTGGTGGGCGCGGACCTGATCCGGGCCGGTGTCGCGCTGACGCTGCCGTTCGTGGACCAGGTCTGGCAGAGCGTCGGCGTGCCGGGTGAAGGCGCGGACCGTGCGTTCCTGGTCATCGACGTATCCCGGCGAGAGGTTCCGGGCAAGCTGCTGGTTGCGCCAGCGCTTGATCATCGCCTCGAAGACCTGCTCGTCCGGCCGTAGCAGCGGAAGACCGTCGATCAGGTGCAGCCGAGCAGACCCTGGAACGAGGCCGTCCCCACCCATCCGCCACCGCTCTCCGTGGATCACATCTGACGCGAGAATTTAGGGCAAGACGACCGGGAGCGCGTTCGGGGGCATGCGATCGTCTGACCCCACTTGCCGCCCCCGTGCGCCGGTGCGGCGTGAGGTTCCGGGCACACTGGAGGGGACGGGAGGCAAGGTCCACTCGCGGGCGACACGGAGCCAGGGAAGAGGGCGGACAGCGGTGGTGGAGTACCCGGGCGGGGTGCGGGCGGACGGTTTGCCGGCGGCGCTGTCGGACCCGGCGCGGCTGCGGGCGGTCGCGGCGACCGGGCTGATGGACACCGGCCCGGAAGAGGTCTTCGACGACCTCGCCTCGCTGGCCGCGCGGATCACCGGCGCGGGCCGGGCGTTCGTGACCCTGGTCGACGCCGACCGTTCCTTCTGGAAGGCGTGCGCGGGCGTGGACCTGACCGACCCCGCCGACCGGCAGGGCCCGGTGCTGGAGAGCTACTGCCCCTTCGTGGTCGGCGCGGCAGGCGAGCCGTTCGTCGTGGACGACACCGCCGCGGATCCGCGTACCGCCGACCACCCGGCCACCACCCCGATGCACATCGGCGCCTGGGCCGGCCAGCCCCTGCTCGACACCGAAGGACACGTGCTGGGCGCGCTGTGCGTGATCGACATCGCCCCCCGCACCTGGTCGGACGCCGACCTCGCCAACCTGGCCACCCTGGCCCGCTCGGTGTCCGCCGAGATCAACCTCCGCCAGGCCCTGGCCGCCTCCCGGCAGGCGCAGCGCCGCTCGGCCGCCCTCGCCCACAGCCTCCAGGCCGGCCTGCTGCCCGCCGCGCTGCGCACCGTCCCCGGATTGCAGGCCGCCGCGTCCTACCTGCCCGCTTCCCGGCGCGACCGCACCGACATCGAGGTCGGTGGCGACTTCTACGACCTGTTCCGCACCCACGGGGACAACTGGGCCGCGGTGATGGGCGACGTGTGCGGCAAGGGCGTGCAGGCTGCGCAGGTCAGCTCGATGGCCCGCTACACCATCCGCGCGGATGCCGCCGACACCGGCAGTCCGGCCGACCTGCTGGCCCGTCTGCACACCGCCATGCTCGCCCAGAACGCCGACCGCTTCCTGACCTGCGCCTACGTCGGCTTCCACCTCACCGACGCCGGCGCCAGCGGCACCATCGCCCTCGGCGGGCACCCGCCCGCCCTGATCCGCCGCACCGACGGGGCCGTGGAGCAGCTCGGCGCCACCGGCACCGTGCTGGGCGTCATCCCTGACGTGGAGCTCACCGACTTGCCCTTCACCCTCGGCCCGGGGGATGTGCTGCTGCTCTACACCGACGGCGCGATCGAGGCCCGCCCCCGGCCTGGCACCGACCCGAAGGACGCGGGCGCGGTGTTCGGCGAGGACGACCTCGCCCGGGCCCTGGCCGCCACCCGGGGCCTCGATGCCGCCGCCACCGTCAAGCAGCTGGCCGCCGTTCTGGAGGCCCAGCACGGGGGCTGGTCCAGCGACGACACCGCCCTGCTGGCCCTGCGTATCGACCCGGACGGGCCGAACCGGTGAGCGGCCCGGGCGGATCCGACCGGCGTGACCTGCTGGTGATGCACACCCCGTTCCCCACCGCCTACGTCCTGAGCCATCGCAGCAATGCGAGCGCAGGTGAGGACCTCGAAGCGGATTTCGCCTGGGCCACGGCCTCCGCTCTGCGGCTGATCGTGGATTTCGGCGCCCTGGAATTCGGCGACGATGCCCTGCTCGGCCTGCTCATCAACGCCCGCCGCACCGGCGGCCTGGACCTGGTGGGCCCCCTCAGCCCCTCCTTCCAACGCCGCGTGCACACCGCCGGCCTGAGCGCCTGGTTCACCGTCCACCCCACCCTCACCGCCGCACTCACCACCTGAAACCCCGGCCGCCGCGCTCACGCCTCACCGCGGTCCGGGTCGCGCAGCGGGCGCAGGCCGCCGGGCATCTCGGGCATCTCGGGCATCAGGAAGCTATAGCGGCCTAGCATGTTGACGTGGTGCCGGACGAACGGGGAGAGCCGGGCCATGTCCTGGTCGCGGACGTCGAAGGTGGTGCTGGCGGAGGGGTCGACGGCCGGTGCATGACCGCCTGCCGCAGTCCCATCCGGTCACAGCTGACGGCCGGCAGCGTCCCCGCCGGGATCATCGGCCAGCACGATCGCCGTGGTGATCCGCTTGCCCGCGGGTTCGCGGTGGATGGCGAAGCTCTGGCCGACCGCCATGACGATCTCAAGCCCGTGCTGGCCGATCCGGGTCGGATCGGGCGCGAGGAGCACAGGCGGGGTCGGGTTGCTGTCCCACACAGTCACCCCGACCGCGCCGCCGTTGCTCTCCAAGGTGAGCAGGCACGGGCCGGGTGCGTACTTACGGGCGTTGGTGACCAGCTCGCTGACCACGAGCTGCACCATGCCCATCGCGCGCCCGGACACTGGCAGACCGTGCACAGCTTGGACATCGGTGAGGAAGGCGCGGGCCAGGTCACGAGCTGCGGCGATGTCCTCGCTGCCCTCGAACGCGCCGGATACCGTTGGGACGTCCCCCAGCAGCGATTGGCCGGGCTCGTCGCCTGCTGTCTGTACCATGCCGGTCCGCCTTGCCCCCGTGCCCAAACGTGCTTCGCTTGCTTACCCCCGAATCCTCACATCAGGCGTGCGCGGGTCAGGCAGGAGGCCGGTATCTGGGACGTCTGCGCGGGCCTCGGTGTCGTCGAACGCGGGCGCCCTTGTGCTTGGCGCGCATGACGAGCGCGACGGCTTCCTCCGGCTCGTAGTCCAGTGTGACGCCGTTGGTGTTGAGGAACGTCTCGGCGACCAGCCAGGCGAAGAACTGGTTCTTCGCCTCCAGCGGCTCGTGCAGCGCGATGGTCTCCAGCATGGCCGCAGCCTTGAGCCAGTCGCTCGCGTATACGTCTCGGCCCATGTAGTGGGCCTGGACCCGGGCGCAGACGGCGTCCGACACGCCCAGGTCGAGACAGGCCGGATCGCCCGGGAGGGTCTGCGCGATCTGCAGGAGCTCTTGCGGGGTAAGGAACCGGATCACGCCGCGTGACCGTGCTGCGAGAACCCGTTCAGGTCGCGGCTGCCCATGGGTGCGGGGGTCGGGCCACGCTCCTGCGAACCGGGGCCGCCGCAGGCAGGCAACCGTTGTCGCTTCACCTGCGATCGCGCTCGTCAAGGGGCCACGACAGGCCGGGCCACGGCGGAGACATCGGCAGGTGTGAGCGGGTCCGGGCGTGGGGACCCGAGGTGTCCCGACTTCAGGGAGGCGTCATGGACGCCCACGCCACTGCCCAGGGAAGCCCCATCGCCACGGTCAATCCGTACACCGGGGAAAGGGTCCGGGAGTTCCCCCCGCTGAGCGCGGAGGAGGTGGGGCGCGCGATCGACGCGGCGTACCGGAGCTTTCCCGGCTGGCGTGCCCGGTCGAGGGCCGACCGCGGGGCCCTGGTGCAACGCGCCGGCCGGCTCATGAGGGAGCGCAAGGAGGAACTGGCCCGGCTGCTGACCCTCGAGGTCGGCAAGCTGATCAACTCGAGCCGTGCAGAGGTCGACCTCGCGTCCGACATCCTCACCTACTACGGCGAGCACGGCCCCGAGCTGCTGGAGGAGCGGGCCCTGCCGGTGCCCGAGGGCACGGCCGTGCTGGTGAACGAGCCGCTCGGCGTCCTTCTCGGGGTGATGCCGTGGAACTTCCCGCTGTACCAGGTGGTCCGGTTCGCGGGTCCGAACCTCGTCCTGGGCAACACGATCCTGCTCAAGCACGCGAGCAGTTGCCCCCAGTCCGCACTGGCACTCGAGCAGCTGTTCATGGACGCGGGTGTGCCGCCCGGGGTCTATGCCAATCTCTTCGTGCGGGGCAAGGACGTCGGAAAGATCATCGATGACTCTCGTGTGCAGGGAGCGTCACTGACCGGGAGCGAGCGGGCGGGCATGAGCCTGGGCGAGATCGCCGGCCACAACGTCAAGAAGTCCGTCCTCGAGCTGGGCGGCAGTGACCCCTTCGTCGTGCTGGACGGTCACAACCTCGAGCGCACCGTCTACGCCGCGTTCCTCGGCCGGATGGGCAACACCGGGCAGTGCTGCGTGGCGGCCAAGCGCTTCATCGCCCTTGCCGACGTCTACGACGCCTTCCTCACCGGGCTGCGTGACCGGATGAGCGAGGTGCGACCGGGGGATCCGGCCGACCCCGCCACCACGCTGGGCCCGCTGTCCTCCGAGACCGCGGCCGAACTCCTGATGGAGCAGATCCGTGACGCGGTGGACAAGGGAGCCACGGTGGTGCTGGGCGGCGGGCGGCCCGACCTGCCGGGCGCCTTCGTCGAGCCGACCGTCCTCACCGACGTCACACCGGACATGCGGGCCTACCGGGAAGAGCTCTTCGGCCCCGTGGCCACGGTCTACCGGGTCGCCGACGAGGACGAGGCCGTGGCCTTGGCCAACACCTCCCGCTACGGCCTGGGAGGCGCGGTCTTCGCCGCCGACCCGGAACGTGCTCGCGGAGTCGCGGACCGGCTGGAGGCGGGCATGGTGTGGATCAACCACCCGACCGCGTCCCGGCCGCAACTGCCCTTCGGCGGCATCAAGCGCTCGGGCTACGGGCGCGAACTCGGCGATCTGGGCATCGTCGAATTCGCGAACCGCAAGCTCGTGCACTACGTGGACGCCGACGCCCCGATCCAAGAGGTGCTGGGCTGACCTCCGAGCCGGTCGCGCGCTCGGCGGATGCCCGTGGCGGCGCCGACCGGCTGCCGGGTGACGGGACGCCGGCCCCCCGGCTGTGGGTGGCCGGCGTGGGAAAGCATCACCGTCTGACGTGCCGCCGGCCCCACTGCTGCTGACACAACTCGCGCACGGTTCCAGCGAGGAGTCAGCCGGGCCCGCCCAGCACGATCTTCCACACCCGGGTCGCCACCTGGAGGTTCAGCCGGTCCTCGACGTTCCCGAGGTCCTTGCCGCTGATGTCGCGAATGCGCTGGAGCCGATAGCGCAGCGTGCTGCGGTGGATCGCGAGGGATTCCGCGGTCTCGTCGTAGTTGCCGCCGCAGTCGAAGTACCGGGCCAGGGTCTCCACCATGGCCGCGTGGTGCCGGGAGTCGTAGTCGATCAGCCGCCCGAGCCACTCCCGGACGAACGTCTCCAGTTCGCGGTAGTCGTTGCCGGGTCCCAGGATGCGGTAGATGCCGAGTTCGTCGAAGAACGACGTGCCGGAGCGTTCGCGGCAGTGGCGGCGCACTTCCAGGGCGCGCTGCGCCTCGCGGTAGTGGTGGGGGATGTCGTCCAGGGAGTCGCAGCAGGCGCTCACCCCGATCGTCCCGGACCGTGTCCCCGTCTCCCGGGCGAGCGCCTCGTACAACGCGTGGGCGTGCGGTCTGTCGTCCGCGATGAGGACGACGTGGTCGGAGCGGCGGGTCAGCAGCGAGCGCATGCCCACGGCAGAGGCCGCCCGGCTCACGGTCCGTGTGAAGGAATCGTCCGCGGTCCGGTTCGACCATCGCACCACGACGATGTAGTGGCTGCGGTGCAGGTCGTGTCCGACCGCCTCGGACCGGGCGTAGGCGCTCGCCCGGTCCGTCCCTGTCAGGAGGTCGTCGGCCAGTTCGCGGTGCAGCCTCAGCTCCACTTCGGCCAGGTTGCGCAGATGCGCCAGCTCCAGGGCGAGCGACGTGGCGGCGTGTCCGAGGGCGAGTACGGTGTGCTCGTCCGCCTGGTCCCGGGCATCGACCAGGGCCAGCACGCCGAGGATCTCGCCGTGTCGGCGGGCCGGGACGATCAGCCGGTCCTTTATCCGCACCGGCCCGACTTCCCTGGCGACCACGTGCAGTATTTCGTCCTGGCGTACGGGGTCCGGTTCGGGATAGGGATCGGGGCGGCCGGGGCCGGTCCAGGACCTCAGCCGGCCGAAGCGGTCCTCGACCAGCGCTGGAAGTCCGGTGAGCCTGTGCAGTGCCCGGGTGATGGCTTCCTCGCCGCCACCCGAGGCGGCGACGTCGGCCATGAGCGCGTGAACGGCCCGCTGGTACCCCAGCTCGGCCACGACGGAGATCAGCTGCCTCTGGAGGGCTGCGCGTTCGCCCCTCAGTCGGTTCAGCTCCAGCGCGTCCTCGCGGTGACGGCGCTGTGCGAAGGCGACCGACAGGGCGGCAGCGGTGTGCCGGACGAGCGTGGCGAGCAGGAATCGCTCGGCTTCGTTGGGCCGGGAGCGGGACGTCACCACGAGGTAGCCGTGCAGTCCCTCAGGCCCGCGTAGTCCCAGGGCCCGGCCCCATGGTCTGCCGGGTACGATCACAGAGCCGTCCTGCCCGGCCAGCTCCCGCACCCTCCGGCCCACGGACAAGGCATGCATCTGCCCGTTCCTCGGGGCGGGGACCAGGTCGCCGCCCACCATGAGGTATCCGGCCTCGGCGCTGAACGGCCCCGCGGCGGCTATGTGGTCCATGGCCAGGCGCAGGATCTCGCCTTCGTCCGAGGCCTCGAACAGGGCGCGGGAGAGCACGACCAGCTCGGGCAGGGCAGGGTCGGCCGGGGTGCGAGCGGGTGGGCGGGGCCCTCTGCGCGTGACTCCGGGGTGCCGCCACGCTCTGCCTCGCGGAAGGCCGCCCTTCCGGTGGGAGTAGCGGTGGTACAGGCTGTGCGCCCAACTGCCGGCCATGGGATCACTCCGTCCTCCGACCCGTCAGGAGGCGAGCGGCTTTCGCGTACCCGCTCCCGGGCTGCTTACCCGAGATGTGTGGATCCCTTCTCTGGTACTCGTGGGCCGAGTCCTGCACCGGGAGGACGGGGGGACCCGGCCGTACCGGCTGCGCCTGTGGGCGAGGGCCGGCGTGTCACGGAGCGCCGGCGTTACCCCGGGGACATTTCGGGCACTGGTGACCGGCGGGGCAGCCGACGAGAAGGGTCCGGTGATACGGATGTCGTCGCAGAGCGTTACGTGCGTGGCTCTCCTGGCGGATCCGGACACGCCGACGGTGATCGCGGAGCACATGGCCGGGATACTTCCTGCTCGGCTCGCCAAGAGGTCGGGCCAGGGACGACGGTTCGACGTCCAGGTAGTCAGTGAGCCCTTCACCGCAGGGACCGAGGACCTCCCCACCTTGATACGCCGGATCATCGACCGTGGGAAAGCGGAGAACTGGGACATCGTCGTCGCCATCACCGACCTTCCGCTGCACACCCATGGGCGCAAGCTCGTTGTGGAGCTGAGCCACGAACACTGCGTGGCGCTGCTGTCCCTTCCTCCGCTGGGAGGTCTGCGTCTGAGGAGAAAGGCCCTGCGGGCGGTGGAAGAAGTCGTGCTCAGCCTGGCGAGTCCGCGGGCCACCGGGGCTGAGGAACCTCCGCAGCGTCAGCCGCTGGGACGCTTCGCCAGTCGTCTGGCGCCTATTCACCCGGGCCCGATCGGTGAGGACGAGATCGCCGATCTGCGGTACGTCGTCAGCGGGCCGCGCGGTTACCTGAGGGTGCTCGGCGGTATGGTCCGCGCCAACCGGCCGTGGCGGTTGGTGCCGGGTCTGAAGAAAGCCCTGGCCGCCGCACTCGCCACGGGAGCCATCGCCACCGTGAACTCCACCATCTGGAGCCTGGCCCAGTCCCAGAGCACGCTGCGCCTCGTGATCGCCATGGTCGGGTCTGTCACGCTCATGATCGTCTGGCTGATCCTGGACGCGCACCTGTGGCATCGATCGACAGACACCTCGCTGGAGGAGAGGAAGAGGACGACCCTCTACAACGCCTCGACGATCGTGACCGTGGGTTTCGGGGTTCTTGTCTGCTACGCGGGTCTGCTGGTCGTCAACCTGGTGTGGGCGCTGTTCATCCTCAACGACCGAGTGTTCGCCTCCACGACACGGACTCCGCTGCACGCCGCGGAGTACTGGACGCTGGCCTGGCTCGTCGCTTCGATTGCCACGGTGGGCGGCGCGTTGGGATCGGGCCTGGAGAGTGAGGAGGCGATCCGGGCAGCCGCCTTCTCCAAGCGCGAAAGTGAACGTCGCCGGATGCTGCAGGACGACCGCGGTGACGAGGGGCCGTCTTCGAACGGCTCTCGCACAGAGCAGGAATGACGCGGGGACGACCGTTGGCCGATCGGTACGTGGCTGTTTCGGATGGAGGCTGACGGGGACCCGGACGACAGACCGTCGGCGGGCCGGTGTTCCGCCGGAGGGCCGGCGGAACACCGTCGTTCCACCCGGTCCGGGTGGGACGGCGCCCAGAGGCGTGCCGGAGCGAAGGCCCCGCCGCAGCAGGCTCACGGGTCCCGAGGTCCTTGCGCCGTTTCCGTCACCGCTGCGCTGCGGCTGTGCCGCGGCGCCAAGGGAAGCACTCATGAAAGCAGCGGTCCATCAAGGCTCGCGAACGGTCACGGTGATGGACGTGCCGGACGCGAAGATCGAAGGGCAGTGAAGAACCACAGGGCCGCCGTACCACCTGCCTGCCCCGCACCGGTCCGGCGAACGGGTGACAGACGCCCCGGCGCCGCGGAACCGGACGGGCGATCGCCGCCCGCGCTCCGGCCGGCCCCCATCAACGGCAGACCGCCGCGTCCGGCCCACTGACGGGGACAGCGGGCCTCGTCACGCGGGGTCCGCGCCCAGCCCGGCAGCGAGAAGCTGCGTCCCAGGCCCCCGCAGGACGTTCCACAACTCACGCGCCTACGGGGTCAGCCCGGGACGACGTCGCCGTTCAGAAAGGAACGAAGTCGTGAAGAAGCCCACAGCAGGCGGCGCGGTCTCCACCGTGGTCGACATGGGAACCGAGGCCCTGAGTGCCGCGGTCTCAGTGGCCCGCCGCGCCGGCGAAGCGATCCGACCGGGAGCCTCCCACGCCCAGGAGACCGAGCCGCGCTGGCACGTGATGACAGTCTGCGCGTCCGCCGACGAGGTGGCGCCCGGCGGGAAGCTGCCGGAGCCGCTCGCCCGGCTCGGCGACGCCATCGACACCCAGCTGCGCCCCGCCCCCGGGGACCGCGGGACGGAACTGGCCTCCCGGCTGCACGACAAGGAGCATGCCGGGCCGCGCGGCACCTCCGAGCGGGAGACCGGAGACGACCCGGTCCAGGAACTGCGGACCGCGCTGCGGGAGGCCAAGGCGCTGGTCGAGACGGGAGAGATCCTCCTCCCCGACTGGCCTCCGACCAACCGGCCCACGGTCACCGGGCGCCCGCTGGACAAGATGATCGAAAAGGCTCGAGGCGGGGGGCGGCTGTGAAGGCACTGACCTGGCAGGGCACCAACGACCTGTCCGTCGAGCAGGTACCCGACCCCGCGATGCGCAACGAGCAGGACGCGATCGTCAAGGTGTCGCAGACCGTGACGTGCGGCTCAGACCTGCATCTGCTGGGCGGGTACATCCCGTTCATGCGGGCCGGCGACGTCCTCGGCCACGAATTCATCGGCGAGGTCGTCGAGACCGGACCGCGGGTGAAGCGGCACAAGGTGGGCGATCGCGTGGTGGTCTGCTCCTTCATCTCCTGCGGCCGCTGCTGGTACTGCAAGCAGGGTCTCTTCTCGTTGTGCGACAACGGCAACACCAATCCCGCCATCACCGAGCACCTCTGGGGTTCCGCCCCGGGCGGCTGTTACGGCTACTCCCACGCCCTGGGCGGCTTCGCCGGCAGCCACGCCGAGTACATCCGCGTCCCGTACGCCGACCAAGGGGCCTTCCCGGTACCGGACGCCCTGGACGACACGACGGCGCTGTTCGCATCCGACTCGGCGCCGACCGGGTGGATGGGTGCCGACCTCGGCGGGGTGAAGCCGGGCGACGTGGTTGCCGTGTGGGGCTGCGGAGCGGTCGGCCAGATGGCCGCGCGGGCGGCGATACTGCTCGGCGCCGACCGGGTCATCGCCATCGACCGCTTCGAGTACCGCCTGGACATGACCCGCCGGCACATCGGTGCGGAGACCCTGAACTACGAGAAGACCAACATCGACGCCGAGCTGCGCGAGATGAGCGGCGGCCGCGGCCCGGACGTGTGCATCGAGGCGGTCGGCATGGAAGCCCACAGCCCCGGAGTCCAGCAGCTCTACGACCAGGCCAAACAGCAGCTGCACCTGCAGACCGACCGATCCGCCGCCGTACGCCAGGCCATCCTGGCATGCCGCAAGGGCGGCAGCGTATTCATCCTCGGCGTCTTCGCGGGCCTCGTCGACAAATTCCCGCTGGGCGCGGTGATGAACAAGGGCCTGACCCTGCGCAGCGCCCAGCAGCACGGCCACCGCTACATCCCCATGCTCCTGGAGCGGATGGAAAGGGGCGAGCTGAAGACGGCCCACCTGGCCACCCACGTCATGTCCCTCGACGACGGGCCGAAGGGATACCACCTCTTCAAGGAGAAGCTCGACGGGTGCGTACGCGCCGTCTTCCAACCTAGCCGGTGAGGGATGAGGGATCCCCGGCAAAGGCGCGTCGCAGGCAGACACAGGGTGCCGCAGGCAGCAGGCCTGCGGCACCCGTACCGGCTTCACCGCGCCTTGGCAGAGCCCTGTCGTCGGAGCGGGCCGCGTCAAGCGGCTGGGGCCTTCACCGGGGCCGGCCGAGTGCTGCCGCCGGACGCAGGTCCTCCTCGAGCCCTTCGGCCATGGCCGCGCCGGCCAGTGCCCGTCCCAGTCGAGGTGCCTGTTTGAACAGGTTGTGCCCGGCGGCGAAAAAGATCCTGTCGGCTTCCCAGACCGCCATGCCGTCCTCGCTCCACGGCAGGCTTGTCACCCAGCAGTGCAGGTACTCGACGGGCTCGGGGTCGAGGCCGGGGAGTGCGCGGGAGACGTACCCCCGGGCGCGGTCGGCGAGCGCCGTCAGCGCTTCGGGGTCCACGAAGCTGCCGTCCTCCCGCACCTCGACCGTTTGGCTGAGGCCCACCGCGTAGCGGCTGTTGCCGGGGTAGGGGGCTGCGTAGACGCCCACCTCCCCGAAGTCGCCGCTGCTGTCCTGCAGGCAGGCGACCCGTTCCGGCGGTGCTCCCCTGACCTGGAAGGTGAGACGGACGTGGGCTGCCGGCCGTACGGGCAGCGAAAGCCCCACGGTGCGCGCCAGTCGCGCCGTGCCCAGGCCCGCGCACACCACGGCCGTTGCGTACTCTTCGCGGCGGGCGGCGCTGAGCACCTCCACCGTGCCGCGGCCCGTCGGCTGCAGCGAGATGACCTCGTCGGTGACGACAGAGTCACCCAGCGCGCCGGCCAGGCACTCGACCGCGGCACGGGTGCGGATGGCACCGCCGCCGTCGTCGAGCATCGCGGGACCGCGGTAGTCGGCGAGCAGCGGCATGCGGGCGTGAAGCTCGGCGCTGTCCACGGCACGGACCGGTATGCCGCCGGCATCCTGCAGAATACGCAGTCTCCGAGGTACGGGACCGCCCAGGGCGACCACTCCGTCCTGGGAGACGAGTTCGGCGCCCAACCGGTCGGCCCACTCGTCCCAGACGGCGCGGCCCTGCCGGGTGAATTCGACCAGGCGGGCGTCGTCGTGCGCGTGACGGAATATGCGGGACTGACCACTGGACTGCCCGTGGCCCGGAACGCCCCTTTCATAGACCCGCGCCGTCGTTCCGCGTTCGGCCAGCGCGTAGGCGGTGCAGAGTCCGACGATGCCGGCTCCTATCACGGCCACCTCGGGGGCCCGGTCCATTCGATCGCCTCACTTCGCCTGCCGGAGCCGTCCAGGACAGGACGACATGTCGCGCTCCTCAGCCGTGCACGCCTCAATGAGCCACGGACGCGCAGGGCACGCAGGTCCTCGCCGCCGGACGAACTTCGAGACGCTCCTTCCGGATCGGCTCACCGCATTGCTCGCAGCGCCCGTAGTCGCCTCTCTCCAACCGCTCCAAGGCGTGATCCAGATCGTTCAGATGCTCGCGCGCCTGGGACAGCAGGGCGGCGACGTGCGCCCGCTCGAAGGCCGTGCTCGCCCCTTCCGGGTCGTGCTCGTCGTCGATGGCCACCAGTGCGTTCGACTCGACGATCCCTTCGAACTCACGGCTCAGGGCGGATATCTGCTGCAGCGTGCCGACACGGTCGGCCGCGAGCAGCTCACGTACCGACTCGCTCTGAGGTGCGGGAAAGGAGGCATTGCTGCCTGGATCGCTCATATCGGAGAAAACCTCCTTGCCTCGTGCTGAATTCCCGGGTGCCCGGGCGACGGCGGCCTCAGCGATGACGCGGGCGGCCACGCTGGTACTGCTTCGGCCACGGGACGTCGTCACCGAGCACGCGGGCCGCGCGGAGGGGCCAGGTCGGGTTGCGCAGCAGTTCGCGCGCCAGCATGATCGCGTCGGCCGAGCGGTCCACGAGAATCTGGTCGGCCTGCTCCGGTGCGGTGATCAGGCCGACCGCGGAGACGGGCAGGGCCGCGCCCTCGCGGACGGCTCGGGCGAAGGGCACCTGGTAGCCCGGCTCCACTTCGATACGGGCGTTGTGCACGAGCCCGCCGCTGGTGACGTCCACCAGGTCGACGCCGTGGGCCACCAAGTGCCGCGACAGCTCGACGGTCTCCTCCGGGGTCCAGCCGCCGTCGGCCCAGTCCGTGGCCGAGAAGCGTACGAACAGCGGACGGGTCTCCGGCCACTGCGCCCGTACGGCGTCGGTCACCTGGACGAGGAACCGGCTGCGCCCGTCGAGATCGCCTCCGTACTCGTCGCTGCGGTGGTTGGACAGCGGTGACAGGAACTGGTGCAGCAGATAGCCGTGCGCAGCGTGGATCTCCAGGACCTCGAAGCCGGCGGACAGCGCCCGCGTGGCGGCCTCGCCGAAGGCCCGGACCAGAGCGCGGATGTCGTCCGCGCCGAGTTCCCGTGGGGTCGGCCAGTCGCCGAACGGCAGCGGTGACGGCGCCACCGTCTGCCATCCACCGGACTCCGGTCCGACGTAGACGTCACCCTCCCAGGGCGGTGCCGTCGACGCCTTGCGGCCGGCATGGGAGATCTGGATGCCGGCGATGGCTCCCTGCCCGTGGACGAAGTCGGTGATCCGCTTGTACGCGGCGGCCTGCCCGTCGTCCCAGATGCCGGCGTCGGAAGGGGTGATCCGGCCCTCAGGCACCACTGCCGTGGCCTCCTGCATGACCAGGCCGGACCCGCCGCGTGCCAGGGAGCCGAGATGGACCAGGTGCCAGTCCTGCGGATACCCGTCGACCGAGCTGTACTGGCACATGGGGGCCACCCAGGCCCGGTTCCGGAAGGTCGTGCCGCGGAGGGTGAGCGGCGAGAAGAGACGGCTCATCGCAGGCCTCGCAGGGAGGGATGAGGGACGGACGGGTGCCCCGCAGCCGTCGAGCCGTGACGGCCTGGGCTCCTGCGGGGCGCCCCTCGCGGTCGGTGCACCCGGGTACCCGGCCGCTGGTGCCACACACACCACCGGCCGGGCGCGCCGCCCAGGTCCCGGCGCGTACGGCCGGTCCATGGTCCGCTGAGGCGGCGCAGCTCCCGAGACACCGGCCCAAGGCACGTCACCCTGGGCCGGCTCGCTCGCCGGCGTCAGCGGCACAGGGGGCCGCAGTTGACCGGCGCGGCGCTCACGGCTTGAGGACGACCTTCTCGCAGCGGTCCTTCTTGTGCTTGAACAGGTCGTAGCCCGTAGGCGCCTCGGTCAGGGGCAGCCGGTGGGTGATCACCCGGGTGGGGTCGATCCTGCCCTGCTCGATCAGACCCAGCAGCCGCTTCATGTACCTCTGCACATGGCACTGCCCCGTCCGCAGGGTCAGGGCCCTGTTCATCCACGCACCGGCCGGGAACTTGTCGATCAGCCCGCCGTAGACGCCGATGACCGACACCACGCCGCCGCTGCGGCAGGACAGGATGGCCTGGCGCAGGGCGTGCGGCCGGTCGGTCTCGGCGCGGACCGCCTGCTTGGCTCGGTCGTAGAGGTGGATGTGGGAGGCACCGTGGGTGGCCTCCATTCCGACCGCGTCGATGCACTTGTCGGGGCCGCGGCCGCCGGTGAGTTCCAGCAGAGCCGACCGTACGTCGACGTCCTCGAAGTCGACGGTCGCGTAGCCCTGGGCGGCGGCCATCTCCAGCCGGTAATTCTCCTTGTCGATCGCGATGACCTTCTCCGCGCCCAGGACGCGGGCGCTGTCCATGGCGAACTGGCCGACCGGACCGGCGCCCCAGACGGCGACGACGTCACCTTCCTCGATGTCGCACATGTCGGCGCCCATGTACCCGGTCGGCAGGATGTCCGACAGGAACAGCACCTGCTCGTCGGTGAGGTCCGACTCGATCTTGAGAGCGTTGACGTCGGCGAGCACCACCCGGGCGTACTCGGCCTGGCCGCCGGCGAAGCCACCGGTGAGGTGCGAGTAGCCGTAGATGCCGGCGACGGGGTGACCGAAGAACTTCTCGGAGAGGCCGGCGTTGGGGTTGCTGTTCTCGCAGCACGAGTACAGCTCCGCGCGGCAGGCCGCGCAGGCGCCGCAGGCGATGGGGAAGGGCACGACGACACGGTCGCCGACGCGCAGTTTGTCGTCACTGATGCCGGGGCCGACCTCGAGGACCTCACCCATGAACTCGTGGCCCATGATGTCGCCCTTTTCCATGGTGGGGACGTAGCCGTCGAGCAGATGGAGGTCGGAGCCGCAGATCGCCGTCGAGGTGATTTTCACGATGGCGTCGCGGCGGTTCAGGATCGACGGTTCGGGGACGTCCTGCACCTCGACCGTGTTGCGTCCCGTCCAGCAGTTCGCCTTCATGCCAGGGCCTCCTTCAGTTCGTCTTCGGTCAGCGGTCGGGCCGGACGCTGCGGGAACTCCCCGCGGGCCCGCTTGCCGCCCGGTGCGCCCTCGGAGCGGACGACCTCGCCGGTCTCCGCGACCTGCTTGAACCGGCGAAGGTCGTCGTCCAGCTGCTGGTGCGGTTCCTCGCCGAAGTAGCGGGCTGCGGCCTTGCCCAGCGCCCCGCCGGGCAGGTCGTAGCGCAGGGTCACCCGGATCTCCGTGCCCCGGCCGCCGGGAGCGGGCACGAAGCGGACCTCGCCGGAGTTGCCGATGTCGGCACCGTGGACCGACTGCCAGGCGATCAGCTGGCCGGGGACGTCCTGGGTGGTCTCGGCGTCCCACTCGACCGTCTTGCCGAACGGCGCGCTGGCCCGCCAGTGGCTCGTGCGCGGGCCGGTGACGCGCACCTCGTCCAGGTGCGCCATGAACTCCGGCAGCCGCTTCAGGTCGCTCCACAGGCCGTACACCTCGTCCGGGGGCCGGACGACGGTGGTGGTCGCGGTCAGTTCCATGGGAGTGCTCCTACGCGTGCGGGTCACGGCCGCGTAGACGTCCGTGGCCGTGATCGCGGTGACCCCGGCGGTCGCGGCAACGGTGCGGCCGAGGCCGCGGCCGTCGTGGTTCTTCAGGGCCCGGGCCAGCATCGTCAGATCCATGAGATCCCCGCTGACGCGGCCCCAGAGCCAGGCGGGATGCGGGCGCCCCAGCAGCCCGGTCGCCGCCGCCAGCTCGCGCACTCCGACGGCGGTCGTGGCCAGACGGTGCCGGGGGGCGCCGCCCACGCCCAGTGCCCGGGCGAAGCCCGCCGGGGCGGCGATCTGGGGCACGCCCATGAGCGCACTGGCCCAGCCGAGGCCGCGTACGAGCGGATCGTGCTGCAGGCGGGAGGTGGAGTGGGTGTCTGTCTTCATGGGTGCTTCAAACGTGAGATGAGGTGAAGGGAGGCAGGTCACGTGAGGGAGAAGCTGAAGCACGCACAGCGGACGACGCCGGAGTTGCCGCGTGGCCCGCGTTCGACGTCAGCCTCCGTCGGCCCAACCGGCGCAGTCGTCCGGTCGCGCGTGTACGTGACGCGCGCCATGGGCTTGCCAAGCGTCATGACCGGCAGGCCCATG
Source organism: Streptomyces sp. NPDC046831 (assembly GCF_040645305.1). NCBI lineage: Bacteria > Bacillati > Actinomycetota > Actinomycetes > Kitasatosporales > Streptomycetaceae > Streptomyces > Streptomyces sp. NPDC046831. The sequence goes on from NZ_JBEYXZ010000002.1 coordinate 179,745, forward strand.
GCGTTGACTTGAGGGACGGGTTCAGACCTCGCGTCGAGGTACGCGCCCGTCAAGCCGGGCGGGCGGAGTCGGCGTCCGTCCTACCGGGCCGGAGGCGGGCGACCGCCGCTGGTGGTCCGACCGGAGCGCAGGGGCGGCAACGCCCGTCCCCTACCGGCGGAGCCGGGGAGATCGCCACCCGTCCCCCGGATGGGCCCGGAGAGACAGGCGGGACGGCGGCGTCGGAGTCCCTCACTGCTTGTGGCCGTTGCCGTGTCCGTCGGGATGCAGGACCACCTTGGTCCAGCCCTCGTCACGGGCGTCGAAGTGCTCGTAGCCGGTGGGGGCCTCGTCCAGGCGGAGTTCGTGGGAGACGACGAAGCTCGGCTTCGCCTTTCCGCCGGCGATCAGGTCCCGCAGCGCCCGGTTGTACCTCTTCACCGGAGCCTGCCCGGTGCCCATGTGCTGGCCCTTGAACCACATCTTGCCGAAGTCGATCGGCACCTTGCCGTGCGCCTCCAGTTCCCCCTGGGCCTCGGCACCGCCGGGGTCCTCGGGCAGGAACACGCCCACCACGCCGATGCGGCCCGTGAACCTGACCGAGTCGATCAGGCCGTTGAGCGTGAGGCTGGCGTCCTCGTGTCCCTGGGGGTCGTGCGCCTGGTAGCCGACGCATTCACAGCCGTTGTCGGCGCCCAGACCGAGGGTGGCCTCCTTGACGACCTCCGCCGGCTTCTGCTCGGCGGTGTTGATCGGGATGGCCCCGATCTCCTCCGCCTTGCGCAACCGGTCGGGGTGGAAGTCGGCCACCCAGACGCGGCCGGCACCCTTGATGAGGGCGGAGTAGGCCGCCATCAGCCCGACCGGACCGGCCCCGAAGACGATCGTCTGGGCGCCCGGCCTGACATGGGCCATCTCGGTGGCGTGATAGCCGGTGGGGAAGATGTCGGCCAGCATCACGTAGTCGGTCTGCCGCTCGGCGGCGTCCTCGCCCAGACGCAACGCGTTGAAGTCGCCGTAGGGCACGCGCAGGAACTCCGCCTGACCGCCCTGGTACGGGCCCATGTCGGCGAACCCGTAGGCGGCTCCGGCAAGGTCCGGCTCCGGCTGCATGGTCAGACAGTAGTTGGTCAGACCCCGCTCGCACTGCTTGCAGAAGCCGCAGGCGATGTTGAAGGGCAGGACCACGTACTCGCCGACCTTGACCTTGCGCACCGCCGAGCCGACCTCCACGACCTGGCCCATGTTCTCGTGGCCCAGGGTCCGGCCGGACTCGAACGAAGTGCGGCCCTCGTACATGTGCAGGTCGGAACCGCAGATGTTGGTGGTGGTGATCTTGACGATGATGTCGCAGGGGTGTTCGATCTTCGCGTCCGGTACGTCCTTCACCGCGACCGTTCGCGGTCCCTCGTATACGGCTGCTTTCATGATGACTTCCCTCGGCGCCGCGGCACGGCCGCAGCGCAGCGGTGACGGAAACGGCGCGAGGAGCCTTGAGGCCCGTGAGTTTGCTGCGGCTGGGGCCTTCGCTCCGGCACGCCTCTGGAAGGCCGTTCACCCGGACCGGGTGGAACGACGGTGCCGCCGTCGGCCCTGCGGCAGAACCGGCCCGCCGACGGCCTGCGGTCCGGGTCCCCGTCAGCCTCCACCCGAAACAACCACGGCGGGTCGGGAGGGGCGCAGGTTCCGGCCGCTGCCGTAGAACTCAACAGAAGTTCGTGGTCAGCGGATCCCATCGGTCGGTATCGATGTGTCCCCACGAGCGTGGGTGACCGGCTGCCCGGCGGATGCGGTCCCCGACATGGAGGGGGATCACTCTCTCGCGGGTCGGCCACCCTCTGGAGGGGAGGCCGGCTTGCGTGACGCGTCCCCACGATCGCCTTCGGCGGCACGAACGGAAAGCCGGTCACGTGGCGTCACGGAAGCGCCGGCGGCCGGCCTCCCGGCGCGGGACGGGCTTCGCCGGCCGCCGTGCGCGGGACCGGAACGCCCTGCCGCCGGGGCGGCACCAGCAGCGCCGGCCGGCGTGCGCGGGACCGCCTCGCCCGCCGCCGAGGGTGAGATCGCGAGCGCCGTCCACCATCCGGCGCGTCGACCGGCGCGGCCCGCCGCCCGGCTCGGGGCCGGCGCGCCGGCGTCAGCGCGCCGGGGTGACCCGGATGCCGACGGTGCCCCGCTTGCCCCGGCGCAGTCTGCTGCCGAGCAGCGTCAGACGGCCCAACACCCCGTACTTGCGCGCGATCAGGCCCCGGTAGCGTGCGGTGGTGGCCGGGTCGCAGATCTCCGCGGTCGCCGGCAGCTGGTCGCCGGTCGGGTTGCCGCGTACGTCGCAGGGCCCGACGAGGACGTCGGGCCGGTTGCGGATCCGCTTCACCTTCCACGAGCCGGCGGCCGTCCACACCCCTAGCGCGTCACCGTCCCGGACCACCCACACGGGGGTGGCGACCGGGGTGCCGTTCTGCCGGTAGCTGGTGATCAGTACGTACTTGCCGGCCGCGAGCCGCTCCACCACGGTGTCGTCCATGCGCGGCAGTGTAGGCAGCCGCCCGCGGAAAATGACATCCGTCGCACGGCACGGGAAAGGTAGGGTCGGACACGGAGCTGACCTGGCATCACGAGGACGGGGCGCGGCGGATGGCGGAGGGTTCTCTCCTCGACGTCGCCTGCGACGAGTCGGGGTCGGACGGTGAGAACCTCACCGGCGGCAACACCGACGTGTTCGCCCACGCCAGTGTGCGGCTGCCCATGGCGGTCGCCGCCGGGTGCGTGCGGGAGATACGGGACCGGATCCGCTCGCCCGCCGAGGAGTACAAGGCCAACCACCTGCTGCGGGAGAAGCACCGGGCGGTACTGGAATGGCTGCTCTCCCCCGCGGGCCCACTGTACGGGCACGCGCACGTGCACCTCACCGAGAAGGCGTTCTTCGTCGTGGACCGGGCCCTCGGCGTGCTGCTCGGCGACCCGGCGGAGGCGGCGACGCTGTACCGGACGGGGCCGGCGGCGTTCGGCGAGGAGCCGTGGCGCACCTTCCTGGAGGCGGCCAACCACCTCCTGCGCGTGCGGCACACCGCCGACCCGGCCGCGCCGGTGGACGACTTCCTCCGGGCCGTGGCGGCGCTGCGCGCCCTGCCCTGCGACCCGCACGTCGCGGCGACGCTGGCGCGGCTCGCCGGGAGCCGGGCGCGCGCCGGCTCCTTCCGGACCCGGACGCTCCAGGGACCCGCCGTGGCCCCGCTGCTCAACCCGCTGCTGCCCGCCATCGTCCGCACGGCCGCCCACTGGAGCGCGCACGGCGCTCCCGTCCGGCTCGTGCACGACCAGCAGAACATGCTCACCGCGGACCGCGTCGCCTGGATCGTGCGGACGGCCCGGCAGGAGGGCGTCCGGCTGACCGGGCTGGAACTCGTGGACTCGCGGCAGGACCCGCGGGTGCAGCTCGCCGACTTCCTCGCCGGCATCGCCCGCAAGCTCGCCTCCGACGAGCTGAACCGGCGCGGGGAGGCGGAGCTGACCGCGCTGCTGCGGCCCTATGCCGGCGCGTCCTCCGTGTGGGGCGACGCCGCGAGCTGGGCCCGTCTCGGTCCGCCGGCGCACGGGCCCGGCCCTGCCGCGCGGCCGGGCGCGGCCTCCCCCACCCCCTGTTGACCGGCACCGTCCCAGGACGGCACCGCCGCGGTGAACACCGGCGGCGTGCGCCACGTATGGAGGACGGGCGCTCGACGACCGGAGCGCCCCGCGGTGTTGCGGCCGCGTCCTCGGGGTTCGGGAGCCATGCATGAGGCACGCACGACGACGGGTCGTCCGGCGACTGACACGGCTGGCGGCCGTCGGCGGACTGGTCCTGGGCGGAGCCATGGTCACGCAGGCCATGGCGAGCGAGACGGCCGGCCCGTCCGCCGTGCCGCCCGCCTCGGCGCGCACGCTCGCCGGCCCCGGAGCCGATCTGGTGACACGGCTCGGCGCCTCCCGCACGGCCGGCAGCTGGATCGGCTCCGACGGGCGTCCCGTCGTCGCGGTGACCGACGCCGGGGCGGCGGCCGAGGTGCGGCGCGCGGGCGCCGAGGCGAAGGTCGTGCGGCACAGCATGGACGAGCTGCAGTCGGCGACCGGTGCCCTGCGCGCGGCGCCCCGGGTGGCGGGTACCGCGTGGGCGGTCGACTACCGGACGAACCAGGTCGTGGTGCAGGGCGACAGCACGGTCTCCGCCGCGAACTGGTCCCGGCTGACACGGGTCGCCGAGGGCGTCGGCGACTTCGTGCGCATGGAGCGCACCAGGGGCACGTTCACCACCCGCCTCAACGGCGCGCAGCCGATCCTGTCGACCGGCGGCCGGTGCTCGGCGGGGTTCAACGTGACCGACGGACGCAACGACTTCATCCTCACCGCGGGGCACTGCGGTCCCACCGGCTCCGTCTGGTTCGCGGACGGCCGGGCCGCGCGGCAGATCGGCCGGACGGTCGCCGGCAGCTTCCCCGGTGACGACTTCTCCCTGGTGCGGTACGACTCGGGCCGTGCGGGCGACGGCGCGGGCGTCGTGGCGATCGGCGGCGGGAAGGGCGTGCGGATCACCGGGGTGGCCGATCCGGCCGTCGGTCAGCGGGTCTTCCGCAGCGGCAGCACGAGCGGGCTCCACGACGGCCAGGTCACGGCGCTGAACGCGACCGTGAACTATCCGGAGGGCACCGTCTCCGGCCTGATCCAGACGACGGTGTGTGCCGAACCGGGTGACAGCGGCGGCCCGCTGTTCTCCGAGGGGATCGCCCTCGGCGTGACCTCGGGCGGCAGCGGCGACTGCGCGACCGGCGGCACGACGTTCTTCCAGCCGGTGACGAAGGCGCTGGCGACGACGGGCATGAAGCTGATCGTGGCGGCGGGCGGGACGCCCGGCGGGGCCGCCGGGTCCTCCGCCGCCCCGTCCGGCTCGGCCACGCAGGGCGCCGGCGCACCCGGTGCCGCCTCGCCCGGCTCCTCGGCTCCGGCGGCGGGCGGCGCCGACGGAACCACCCTGCTCTCGCGGCTGAGGGATCCCCGCAACGCCGGACCGGGCCTGCTGGTGATCGCCGGCAGTCTGATCGCGCTCGTGGCGAGCCGGTGGCTCCGGGCGGAGCAGGACCGCAAGGCCTACCGCCGCCACTACTCCGCCAGCTGGGGCTGAGCCCGGCCCGGGACGGCTCTGGTCCGGCCGCGCGTACGGTGGCCGAGGTGGGTGCCGCCCGCCGTACGCGCGGCGGCCGACGCGGGCGCCGCCCACCGCGCGCTGCGTTTGCCAGGTGACGGATGTCCGCAGCGACGGCGACGAGGTCGCCCGGCCGAGGCGGGTGACGGGCGGCCGCGGCGAGTGCGTACGGCGGAGACACGGCCCGCCGGCGAGGGCGCCGAGGGCCGTGGCGATCGTTGGGTCCGGGCGAGGAGGGCACCCCTCGCGCTCGGAGTGCCCCGGGACGGTGGGCCGGTGCGGGACGGGACCGGGTGAGCGGCGCCGCGAACGGCCGTGGCCGGCGCGGCGAGGCGGGCTCAGGCCGCGCTGACGCGCTGGGGAGCTGCCGCGGCCCATTCCAGTACGAGCCGCCGGTACTCCTCGCGCTGTTCCACGCTCAGTGTCCCGCCCGACCGGAGCCACAGGGCCCGGATCTCCTCGTTGACCTCGTCCGCCGATCGCCCGGAGACAGGCTCAGGAGTGGTGGACATGGTGTGAAGCATACGGCTCACCGCGTGAAGGCGATGTCAGGTATCACAAGCAAAGCGGACCTTTTGGACGTGTTACTGCTCACGTCATGTGCCAAGCGACAGCGGCGAGTTCGATGTGCGGGCCGCCGGCCGGGCCCCGCCCGCTCGCCGCCGGCCCGGTGCCGCCCCGTGCGCCCGGCACCCTGCCGGGTGGCGGCGCGCACCAGGCGGGGGCGTCCCGGCCGGCGCGGCGGGCGGCCGCCGGCCCGGCGCGCACGACGAGGGGACCGCGGCCCCGGCCGCCACCCGCCCGGCCGGCTCAGGTGCCCGGCTTGCGGCCGTAGACGTAGACGTCGTCGCCCTTCTTCAGCAGCGACCAGTACTTCTTCGCGTCCTTGCTCGTCATGTTCACGCAGCCGTGCGACCCCGGCGGGTTCCACATGCTGACGCCGACCGAGTGGAAGGCCTGGCCGCCGTCGAAGAACTGGCTGTAGGGCATGGGCACGTGGTAGATGCTCGACACGTGGTCGATGTGCCGCCAGTAGACCTTCTTCAGGCCGGTGCGGGTCTCGTAACCGTTGCGGCCGGTGCGCACCGGCACGGGCCCGTAGACGAGCCGGCTGCCGTCCTGGATCCAGCTGAGCTGGAGCGTGAGGTTCACACAGGCGATGCGGCCCTTGTCGACCGGGCACCTGCCGTCCTTGTTGGGCTTGTTCCCGACGGCCTTCTGCTTGTTCATCAGGTTCATCACGCCCCAGGTGACGGGGCCCGCGTAGCCGATGTTCGGCGTGATGCCGTGCCGGTTCCGGAAGGCCCGCACGGCCGTGCAGTCGGCGGCGGACTGGCGGCCGTCCACCGGGCGGCCGAGGAACTTCTCCACCTGCCTCTGGTACGGACCGGTCTGTGTCGTGCAGCTCGCGGCCTGCGCCGGCGCGGCGCCGAGTGCCAGCGTGAGCGGTGCCACCAGCCCCGTGACGCCGAGCGCCACGGCACCTCGTCTCCCCAAGTCCCTCATGTCCGGCCTTCCCCCTTCGTACGGTCGTGCGGACTCTGACCACTAGACCTCCGCCGGGGACCGCCGGTTGTACAACCGCCCGTGCTGAGACGAAACGGTGACACGCGGACCCGCGCGACGGCCCGCCGGGTAGCCGTCGGACCGTCGCGGCTCAGCGTTCGCCGCCGGTGCGGACGGCGCGGAGGAAAGCGGAGTTGACCGCGGTGAGGCCGCCGTCGACGACGAGAGTGGTGCCGGTGATCCAGGCCGCGTCGCGGGAGGCGAGGAAGGCGACGGCCGCGGCGACGTCCTCGGGCTCGCCCACGCGGCCGAGGGGTACAGCCCGCGGACCGCGTCGAGTTCGGCGTCCCGCCCTCCCACGCCGAGGTGCGGACCGTGCCCGGCAGGACGAGGTGGGCGCGGACACCGCGGGCGGCGGCGTGCCCGGCGAGGGTGCGGGTCAGGGCCGTCTCCCCACTCCTCACGCCCACTCACCGTCCCGTACGCCAACTCCCCTTCCGCCGCGTCCCCGTGAACGGCGGCGGCCCCGGCGCGGCTCGTGCCCGGCGTCCGCGCGGGGCGACCGGGTCCGCGCCGGGCCCTCGGCGCCGCCGACAGGGCGGCCAGGGGCGGTGCCGGCGTGGACGACGGGTCCGCGCCCGGCCTTTCGGCGCCCCGGACGAGGCGGCCACCGGCGGCACTTGCCCGGACGAGCGGCTCCACGCCTGGTCCCTCGGCGCCCCGGCCGAGGCGACCGCCGGTGGTGCCGGCGTGGACGGCGGCTTTCGCACCGGGCCCAGCGGCGCTCCGCCATGGCCGGCGACGCCGCGCGGCCGCGGGTGGTCAGCGGTAGCCGGTCGTGTCCGCCGGCCTTCCCGCGTCCTGGACCTCGACCAGGTAGCGCCAGGCGTCGGGACGGCTGCCGTCCAGGTCGGTGAAGCCGTACTCGCGGGCCAGCCCGCCGCTGGACAGGGAACGGCCGTTGAAGCGCGCCACGTGCGGGTCGGCGGCGAGGGCGGCCACGGCACGGCCGACGTAGCGCGGGGTCTCGGAGATGGCGAAGTGGGGGACCCGCTCCACGGCTTCGCGCCAGTTGTCCTCGCGCACGCCGAAGTGGTCCAGCATCATCTCCGAGCGCAGCCAGCCGGGGGTCAGCGCGACGGCGGTGGCTCCGCGGGGGCCGAGTTCGTGGCCGAGCGCGAAGGCCATGCGCAGCACGGACGCCTTGGCGAGGTCGTAGAAGAAGTTGACGCGGTAGGTGTCCCGGTTGTACTCGGCGGTGCCGTCCGTCATCTCCACCACCAGGCCGCCGGGCCGGCGCAGCAGCAGGGGCAGGGCGTGGTGGCTGGTGACCGCGTGCGTCTCCACCGCAAGCCGCAGCAGCCGCAGGCCGTCGTCGAGGTCGTGCTCCCACACCGGGGTGTCCCAAGCGAAGAGGTTCTCGCCGCCCCAGACGTCGTTCACCAGGACGTCGAGGCGGCCCTGTTCACCGGCGACGCGGTCGACGAGGGCGCGCACCTGGTCCGGTTCCAGGTGATCGGTGGGGACGGCGATGCTGTGGCCGCCGGCCTCGGTCACCAGGTCGGCGGTGTCCTCCACGGTCTCGGGGCGGTCGTACTCCGAGCGCCGGGCGCGGGTGGTGCGTCCGGTGACGTAGACGGTGGCGCCGGCCGCGCCGAGCTCCACCGCGATCCCCCGGCCCGCTCCCCGTGTCGCACCCGCCACCAGCGCGACCCTGCCCTGCAGTGGCCCCGGCATGTCCGGCCTCCCCTCCTCGCCCGCCGACGCCGTCCGCCGGCGTCGTCCTGTCGGTCGTGACCGAGGGTGCCGTGCATACACGACACCTTGTGTCGCCTTTTTCGGCGCGCCCGAACCGGCACGACGGCAGCGCGCCGGCGCCGGACGGCGTGCGGCGCCACCCGTTCCTCCGGCCGGTGCCGCACACGGTCCGGCACCGGCGACGGGCGGTGCGGGTCAGTGCCCGCGGGCGATCCACTCCTCCAGGTGCGGAGCCTCCGCGCCGATGGTGGTGGAGTCGCCGTGGCCGGTGAGGACCCTGGTCTCGCCCGGCAGCGTGAGGAGGCGCTCGCGGATCGACGTGATGATGGTCGGGAAGTGGCTGAACGAGCGGCCCGTCGCGCCCGGCCCGCCCTGGAACAGGGTGTCGCCGGTGAACACGGTGGCGAGCCCCGGATCGTGCAGGCAGACCGCGCCGGGCGCGTGGCCCGGGGTGTGCAGGACCGTCAGGTCGGCGCCTGCCGCCTCGATCACCTGCCCGTCGACCAGGTGCTCGTCGGGGTCCCGGTCGGGGTGCGTCTGCTTCCACAGCGGCAGGTCGTCGGGGTGCAGCCAGATGACCGCGCCGGTGAGGTCGGCCAGCGCGGGCGCGGCGTTGACGTGGTCGTTGTGGCCGTGGGTGCACAGGATGGCGGTGAGCCGGCGGTCGCCGACGGCTTCGGCGATGGCCCGGGCGTCGTGGGCGGCGTCGATGACGACCGCCTCGTGGTCGTCGCCGACGATCCAGACGTTGTTCTCCACGTCCCAGGTGCCGCCGTCGAGCGTGAACTGCCCGGAGGTGACGAGGCGTTCGATCCGGACGGCCATCAGAGCACCACCACCGAGCGCAGGACGTCGCCCCGGTGCATCCGCTCGAACGCCTTCTCCACCTCGTCGAGCTGGATGGTCTCGGTCACGAACTTGTCCAGCGGCAGGCGGCCCTGAAGGTGCAGGTCGACGAGCATCGGGAAGTCGCGGGTGGGCAGGCAGTCGCCGTACCAGGAGGACTTCAGCGAGCCGCCGCGTCCGAAGACGTCCAGCAGCGGCAGTTCGAGCTGCATCTCCGGGGTGGGCACGCCGACGAGGACGACCGTGCCGGCCAGGTCGCGGGCGTAGAAGGCCTGCTTGTACGTCTCCGGGCGGCCGACGGCCTCGATGACGACGTCGGCGCCGAAACCGCCGGTCAGCTCGCGGATCGCCTCGACCGGGTCCGTCTCCCGGGAGTTGACGGTGTGGGTGGCGCCCATGGTGCGGGCGGTCTCCAGCTTGCGGTCGTCGATGTCGACGGCGATGATCTTCACCGCGCCGGCCAGGTAGGCGCCCACGACCGCTGCGTCGCCGACGCCGCCGCAGCCGATCACGGCGACGGAGTCGCCGCGGCCGACGTTGCCGGTGTTGATGGCGGCGCCGATGCCGGCCATGACCCCGCAGCCCAGCAGGCCGGCCGCCGCCGGGGAGACGGCCGGGTTTACCTTCGTGCACTGACCGGCCGCGACCAAAGTCTTCTCGGCGAAGGCGCCGATGCCGAGGGCCGGCGAGAGCTCGGTGCCGTCGGTGAGGGTCATCCTCTGCTCGGCGTTGTGCGTGTCGAAGCAGTACCAGGGGCGGCCGCGCAGACAGGCGCGGCACTTCCCGCACACGGCACGCCAGTTGAGGATCACGAAGTCGCCGGGCGCGACGTCGGTGACGCCGTCGCCGACCGACTCCACGACGCCGGCGGCCTCGTGGCCGAGGAGGAAGGGGAACTCGTCGGTGATGCCGCCCTGCTTGTAGTGCAGGTCGGTGTGGCAGACACCGCAGGCCTGGACGGCCACGACGGCCTCTCCCGGTCCGGGGTCCGGGACGACGATCGTTTCGACGCGTACGGGCTCGTTCTTCCCCGGTGCGATCACGCCGCGCACTTCCTGCGCCATGGTGGTGCTTCCTTCCGTCGTCCGGTGGCCTTCGTCGTCGACCCTACGCGCATCCGATCGGTGACCGCACGGTTCGCCCGCCCGGGACGCCGGCCGCCGTGTCGTCGTCCGCGGACCCACCGGAACACGGCCCCGACCAGGGCTGTTGCGTGATGCGGCGGGCCCTCGGCGAGCAGGCGTCCGCCGCCGCGGGCGTCACCGGCCGGTCCCCCGGGCCCGGGCCCGGAACGCGGCCGGGGTCTCGCCGGCCCGGCGCCGGAAGAAGCGGGTGAACACCGTGGCGTCGGGGAAGCCGAGGCGGTCATGACGCACCGGCTGGAGCGCTGCGTCGTGCAGGGCGACCAGGCCGCCTTCGTCCAGTCCTGCGAGTACGCGGACGGGGGCGGCGTCCTGGCGGAGTCGGTGCTGTCGCTGCGCGACGGCAGGATCAGTGAGCAAGCAGGTCATGGTCCAGGCGTGGGTCGAGTAGGCAGGCGCCGGGCCAGGTTCCAGGTCAGGTCCCGTATGACCTGGACGTTCTCGACTCGCGCCGGGCTGGGGCGGTCGCGCTCCCTGCTGCTGCGGCGCCGGCCGGCCGGCGCGGCGGCGTGTGTCCGTCGCACTGCTCCGCCGGGCACTGCGGACGCCACGGCCGCCCCTGCCCCGCCGCCCCGTACGCCCACGCCCGCCGCTCGCCCGGCGGCACCGGCGGCTCGGCCGCTGATTCCGCACGCCCCGTGCGGCCACGCGCACTGCTCGCCCGCCTGGACCGGCGTGACCGGCGGCTCGGCCGCTGATTCCGCCGGGTCCTGGAGCCGGCCGGTGCGAGGGGGACCGGTCCTCGGCTGCCGTGTCCGGATGCCGGGCGGTCGGGGCCTGCCGCTCCGCGGCGGACTTGCCGCCGTACCGGCCGGTCGGCGCCCTGAGCCTGCCCGCCACGGTCCCTCCCCAGTCACCTACGCCACCTTGGTCTCACCGGGACGGCGCCGCAGGCGCTCGACGAGGCCGGGCAGGAGTGCGTCGGCCACGTGGCGGAGGCCTAGGCACAGGCGTCCGTGCGGCCGGCGCAGAGGACCACGGAACCCGAGCCGATCAACGTGCTGCGCACCGCGGGGGTGCCGCCGGCCCGGCGGGCCGCCGTCGTGGGTGCCGGTGCGGCCGTCGTCGTGCTCGTCGTCGTCCGCGTGCGCAGGCCGCGGCACTCCTGACCCGGTGGCTCCGGGCGGTGGACCCCCGGAATTCGCCGGTCCGGCACTTTTCCGGCGATTTTCCGGATTCGGCGGTGTGGGGTTGGAATGAAGGGGTAGTCGCCGCACTACGGATGAGGCGTGCATGGCCTCTGCAGCACATGTGCAGCACACAGTACGTGGGAAGGAGGTCCGTGAGAGCGCACACTCGCAACGCTCGGGCCGCTTCCATGCGCGAAGTGGCCCGACCCCTCCCGAGAAAGGCATGAACGACCTCGGGGCGGCCCCCGGACCGGGGGTCGCCCCTCTTCCGTGTCCGCCGCGCACGCCCGGACGTGTCCGCTGCCGGCCCGGCGGTCCGGACACCGCGGGGCCGCCGCCTCCGGAGGGCGGGGCCGCAGGTCTCAGCGGCGCGGCAGCCGGTGGAGTGCGACGTCCGTGAGCCGGCCGTCGGCGACCTCCACCGTCATGTACGTGCAGTGCGGCTGACGGCGGCGGTCGGTCGGCGAGCCCGGGTTGAGCAGGCGCAGGCCCGACGGTGCCGTGGTGTCCCACGGGATGTGGCTGTGGCCGAAGACCAGCACGTCGAGGTCCGGGAAGCGGGCGGCGCAGCGGGCCTCGCGGCCCTGGGCGGATCCGGTCTCGTGGACGGCGCCGAAGCGCAGCCCGCCCAGCTCGGCGCGGGCCACCTCGGGCAGCCGGGCGCGCAGCTCGGGTCCGTCGTTGTTGCCGTACACGCCGATCAGCCGGCGGCTGCGCTGCTCCAGCAGGTCGAGGGTGGCGATGTCGACCCAGTCCCCCGCGTGGAACACCACGTCGGCCCGCGGAAGCTCGGCCAGCAGCCGGCCGGGCAGTTCCTTGGCGCGCTTGGGGAGATGGGTGTCGGACATCAGGAGCAGGCGCACCTGCTCAGCGTACTGCCGAGTACCGGGCCGCGGGCGCCCACGGCGGAGCACGGCTGACAGCCGCGGCCGGCGGCCGGGCGCGGCTGTCAGCCAGAGCCGCGGCCGCCGGCCGGGCGCGACCGCGCGTGCCCGGCCGGCGGGTCCGGCCGGTCAGCCGCTGCCGAACGAGCCGCTGGAGCCGTCCTCCCAGCGCGGCCGTGACTGGTCGTCGCTGCGCCGGCTGCCGGAGGCGCCGAGTTCGTGCGGGTTCAGCCGGCGGCCGGTCTCCTCCGCGGAGGGGACCTCGTCCGGCTCGCGGCGCTGGCGCGTCTCGTGGGCCGGCCCGGAGTCGGGCAGCGTCGGATGCTCACCGCCCCGCGGCGCGCGGGGTTCGCGCTGTTTCACCTTGATGCCGAGCCGGACCGCCCACACCAGGGCTCCGGCGAGGACCAGACCGCCGACGACGGCGATGACCACGCCGAGGGCCGGGCCGGACGCGGCTGCTTCGTACCGGGTTGTGTCCATGCACCACGGCTACCCGGCATCCCCCTGAATACGTGGCCCACAGGTCAGGCCGACGGCTCGGGGCCGCTGCCGCCGCCGTCGCGTGCCGCCCGTTCGACGTCCGCCTCGACCTCCGTGCGCGGCCGGCCCTCGTCGCTCGCGTACTCGTTCACGGCGGCCTGCAGGTCGCGCGCCAGGTCGCGCCAGGCCCGCAGCGCCGTCTCGTACGTCTGGGTCTGCACCCCGGTCCACCGCTCCTGCGCGGGCGGTCCGTACTTCGCCCGCATCTGCTCGACCCGGGCGAGCGCCTCGTCCGCCGCGCGCTGCTTCGCCACCAGCTCTTCGAAGGTGTGTGACACAGGGGAAAACCCTACGCACGGCGGCGCCGCCGCGCCGCCCCGACCTGCCGGGGCGGCACCCGCCGCACCCGTGTGGCGGGTGGCGGGCGCGTCGCGGCCGGTGCCGGTCTCACCGCCCGAGCACCAGCTCGCTCCACACCTGCTTCCCCCCGCCGGCGGGCAGCGTCCCCCAGGCCGCCGACACCGCCTCGACCAGCAGGATCCCGCGTCCGCCGGTCGCCTCCCAGCCGATGCCCGTCGGTTTGACGGGGGTGCGCGGCGAGGAGTCGGCGACGGTGACGCGCAGCCGGTCGCCGACGAGGGAGAGGTCCAGGCGGACCGGCCCGCCGGTGTGCACCAGGGCGTTGGTGACGAGCTCCGAGACGACGAGCAGGACGGCGTCGGCCTCCTTGGTCACCCCCCAGGAGCGCAGGGTGCGCCGGGTGAAGCGACGGGCGTGCCGGGCCGCCTCCGGCACCCGCCACACCGTCCAGCTCTCCCGGAGCGGGCGCACGGCCATGCCGTCGTAGCGCACCAGCAGCAGCGCGATGTCGTCGCTGCGTCCGGCGTCGCCGAGCAGGGCGTCGGCGACCAGCCCGAGGTGGGCGGGGTCGGCGGCGGCCAGACCGTGGGCGAACCGGCTGATGCCCTCGTCGATGTCGGTGCCGGCGGACTCCACGAGGCCGTCGGTGGTCAGGGCGAGCACGGTGCCGGGCCGGAGCCGCAGCGGGGTCATCGGGAAGTCGGACCGCGTCTGAACGCCCAGCGGCGGCCCGCCGTCCGCCTCGGCGGTCTCGACGCGGCCGTCCGGGTGACGCAGCAGGGGCGGCAGGTGTCCGGCGCGGACGCACCAGGCGGACCCGGCCTCCATGTCGACGTCGACGTAGCAGCAGGTGGCGAAGAGGTCCGTCTCCATGTCGAGCAGGAGGCGGTTGGCGTGCGAGACCACGACGTCCGGGGGATGTCCCTCGGTGGCGTAGGCGCGCAGCGCGGTGCGCATCTGTCCCATCAGCGTCGCGGCGCCCGCGCTGTGGCCCTGGACGTCGCCGATGACGAGGGCGACGTGGTGGTCGGGCAGCGGGATCAGGTCGTACCAGTCGCCGCCGAGCTCCAGGCCGGCCGTGGCGGGCAGGTAGCGGGCGACCGCCTCCGCGCCGGGCAGCTTCGGCAGCCGCCGGGGCAGCAGGGTGCGCTGGAGCATGCCGACGAGTTCGTGCTCGGCGTCGAAGGCCCGGGCACGCATCAGGGCCTGGCCGGCCAGGCCCGCGGAGGCGGTGAGCAGGGCGCGCTCGTCGGGACTGAAGTCGTGCGGGGCGTCCCAGCCGATCAGGCAGGCACCGGTCACCCGGCCGCCGGCGGCCAGCGGCAGCGCGGCGAGACCGCCGCGGCCCACGTCCGCGAGGGCAGGTTCCAGGCCGGTCGCCGAGGACCAGATCCCGGCCCGGCCCTCGCGCAGCACGGCGGCCAGGGTGGGCATCGACCGCACCGGCGCGTCGGGCCACTCGGTGCGCCACTCCAGGCGCCACACCTCGGGCCAGGCCTCCGGCTCCGGCGGGTCGAGGACGGTGACGACCAGGCGGTCGTTCTCCAGTTCGGCGAGGGCGATGCGGTCGGCCCGGAGCGGCTCGCGCAGGGCGGTGACGACGGCACGGCCGACGTCCCGGACGGTGACCGCGGTCGCGAGGGCCGCGGCGAGGCGCTGGACCCGGGCGGCGTCGGTGACGCCGGAGCGCAGGGTGGAGGCGTCGGCCACGGTGCCGACCAGACGCGCCGGCCGGCCCTCCCCGCCGGGCAGCAGCCGTCCGCGCAGCCGCAGCCACTTCGGCGGCCCGGTGGCCTGCAGGACGCGGAACTCCAGCTCCCGCTCCCCGATGGACATGTGGTCGGCCTCGACCACGGACATCAGCGACGGCAGGTCCTCGGGCACGGTCAGGGCGAGCAGCGTCTCGACCCTGCCGTCGAAGTCGGCGCGGGTGAGGCCGAACAGGCCGAGGAGCCCGTCGCCGGCCTCCACCCGCCCGCTGTCCATGGCGAGGCTGAAGGCGCCGGCCGCCGGCCGGCCGGCGGGGACGGCCGCGGCGGGGACCGGGCAGGTGACGGCACCGGCGATCAGTTCGAGGCACGCGCGGTCCTCGGCCCCGAACCCGCCGGGTGCCTCCGTCAGCGCGAGCAGGCAGCCGCCCGCCTCACCGCGCAGCGGCAGAGCGGCCAGGGAGACGTCCGCCGCGGGCATCCGCCGGGACTCGGCGTACCCGCCCAGTTCCTCGGGCCGCAGCCACACGGCCCGCCCGGTGCGGTGCGCCTCGGTCACGGGGAAGCGTCCGGTCCGGGGGTAGGCGTCCCGCAGCCCGTACAGCGTCCTCGGCACACCGGCGGCCTCGGCCAGGCAGAGCGCACCGGTCCGCTCGTCGGGCGTGTAGACGCCGGCGAACGCGGCGCCGCCGAAGACGAGGGCCAGTTCCAGGACGCGGCGGAGCCGGTCGCGTGCGGCGGGCTCGCCGGCGACGGACGTCAGGGCTCGTTCGGCACGCGCGGTTCTGGTTTCCCGTACCGTTGCGCCCTCTCCGACCACGTTGGCCATTACAGCGCGTACGAGCCGCGCGCGCAGCCCCTGCGACGGGGTCCGCGAACGCGCGGCCCCCTCCGGGACCCGAAGACGCTGGCCAGGTCCCGCGCGCGTTCCGTGCGGTGCGCCCGCCGAGGACGGGAAGGCCGGCCGCCGGGACCGGCCCGGTCCGCGGGGCGGCACCCGGGGCCGTGGCCCCCCGCGCCCGGGCCCGACGCCGGCTCTCGCCCGGAACGGCTCCGCCGGCGGGCCCGGAGCCACTCGGAGGGGCGCGCTCCCCGCCGCTCGTCCGGCGCCGCGCGACTCGCCGTGCGGTGGGCGCCGCCAAGGGGCAGCCTGGACCCCGGGGAACTCGTCGCGCGGCCGGACGAGGAGGTGGTCGGTGTGGCAGACGGGCAGCCGCCGGCGGGCGCCGGCGGACCGGCCGGCCGCCCGCTGCTCTCCCTGGCGCTGACGTCGATGATGGAGCGGGTCCACGCGCACGCCGGCGCCGTGTACCTGAAGCTGCCCGGTCAGCCGGTGCTGGAGATGGCGGTCATGGCGGGGATGCCCCGCGCGTTCGCCGCGCCGTGGGAGCGGGTGGGCCTGAGCGCGCCGGTCCCGGTGGCCGAGGCGGTGCGACAGCGGCGGCTGGTCTGGGTCGGCGGCGAGGAGGAGATGGCACGCCGCTTCCCGCGGCTCGCGGTCGTGCTGCCCTACCCGTTCACGCTGGCCGCCCTGCCCCTGGTGAGCGTCGGCACCGTCCACGGCGCCGTCTTCGTCATCTGGCCCGCGTCGCACGCCCCGGTGCTCGCCGACTGGGAGCGGCAGAACCTCACCGAGGCCTGCGCGCGGCTCGCGGACCGACTGGAGCGGGCCGCCGCCGAACACCGTCCGCTGCCGCGGGAGCCCGACCTGCTGGCCACCCCGCCCGCCGGCGGCGTGGCCGGGACGCCCGGCGCGGTGGAGGCGGCACGCCTGCTGGCGCGGCTGCCGTTCGGGCTCGCCTCGCTCGATCTGCAAGGGCGCGTTTCCTTCGCCAACACCGCCGCCGCCGACCTGCTCGGCCGGTCCGTCGGCGAGCTGCTCGGCGCCCTGCTGTGGACATCGGTGCCGTGGCTGCACGACCCGGTGTACGAGGACCGCTACCGGGCGGCGCTGATGAGCCAGCAGACCACGTCGTTCCTGGCGCCGCGTCCCTCCGGCGACTGGCTGTCGTTCCACCTGTACCCGAGCACCACCGGGCTGAGTGTCCGGATCAGCCGGGCGCGCGCGGTCGCGGAGAGGCGGCGGCACGGGCCCGATCCCGGCGGCCGCCCCGCCAGCCTGGTGACCATCTCCCAGGTGCTGAGCCTGGCGGGCGCCCTGACCGAGGCGGTCGGCGTGCAGGACGTGGTGCAGCTGGTCGCGGACGAGATCGTCCCGGCCGTCGGCAGCCAGGCGCTGCTGATGCTCGGCTCCCACGCGGGGCGGCTGCACGTGCTGGGGCATCGCGGGTACCACGACCCGCGCCTCGTCGAGCGGTTCCACGGGATGCCGCTGACCACGCAGACACCGGGGGCGCACGTGCTGGCCTCCGGCGTGCCGGCCTTCCTGGACTCGCAACACCAGCTGGAGCGGCTGTACCCGGTGCGGCAGGGGACGCCCGACGGGTTCGCGGCCTGGGCCTATCTGCCCCTCATCACCTCCGGCCGCCCGGTGGGCACGTGCGTCCTCGCCTACGCCGAGCCGCACCCCTTCCCGGCGGAGGAGCGGGCCGTGCTGACGAGCCTCGGCGGGCTGATCGCGCAGGCGCTGGAGCGGGCCCGGCTGTACGACACCAAGCACCGGCTGGCGCACGGTCTTCAGCAGGCGCTGCTGCCGCACTCCCTGCCGCGGCTGCCGGGCGTCGACGCGGCCGCCCGCTATCTGCCCGCCACACAGGGCATGGACATCGGCGGCGACTTCTACGACCTGGTGCCCACGCGCCCGGCCGCGGCGGCCGTGATCGGGGACGTGCAGGGGCACAACGTGACCGCGGCCGGGCTGATGGGGCAGCCGTACGCGCGTACACGACCGTCGGCCAGCCGCCGCAGGAGGTCATGCGGAGCACCAACCGGCTGCTGATCGAACTCGGCTCCGACCTGTTCGCCAGCTGCGTGTACCTGCGGCTGGACCCGGGGCGCGGCTGCGCGGCGATGTCCCGCGCCGGGCATCCGCCGCCCCTGCTGAGGCGGCCGGACGGAGGGGTGCGGGTGCTCGAACTGGCCGGGGGCCCGCTGCTGGGCATCGACGCGTCGGCGACGTATCCGGTGACGGAGGTCGCCCTGCCCCCGCGTTCGGTGCTGGTCCTCTACACCGACGGGCTCGTGGAGGCCCCCGGCGTCGACATCGACGACGCGCTCGCGGAGCTGGGGCAGCGGCTCGCCGGGGCGGGGGACGCCCCCCTGGAGGAGGTGGCCGACCACCTCCTGGAACACAGCGCGGCCGCGCGGGAGCGGCTCGACGACGTGGCGCTGCTGCTGCTGCGGGCACGGACGGACGCCTGACGGCGGGGACGGACGGCTCACCGTGCCTGCCGGGCGGCGGGCGGTTTCCGCTGCTCGCCGGCCGACGACCGTTCGGCCGCGGGCGCACCTCGATGCCTTGTGGCTGCGGGCTGGAGAACTCCGGATGCGGGCGGTCGGCTGCCGGCTGCCCGCTGCCGACCGTTCGGTCGTGGTCGCCCACCGGCCGACGTTCTATTGCTGCGTGCTGAAGGACTGCGCCCGACGGGTTCCGGACCGCGAGCGGCCTCCTGCGGACTGCGGGCGGCCGGCTGCGGACCGCGGACCGGCAGCAGCCCGACCGTCGCGCCGTCGACCCGGGCCGCCCACCACGCGGCGTCCACGGCGTGCGGAGTCCGCCGGAGAACGAATGCGGTCCGGCCCTCCCGCCGGAGGGCCGGACCATTCACTGCCGGCCGGAACCGCGGGTGAGGGCCGGCAGTGCTTGGGGACGAGCCGGTCGGCGGCCGGACACGGCCGGCCGGCGGTCAGGGGAGGACCCGCCGGCCCCGCGGGCCGGCCGCCCACCGGCTCCGGGAACCCCGTCCCGGCTCGGGGAGAGCCCAGTGCCGGGCTCGAGCCGGGTCGGGGGCTCGTGGGGACGGGGTCAGCGGGACTCGGTCAGCCCGGAGGAGTCGGCCGCCCCGTGACCGGACCCGTCACCGGGGGCGCCGGCTCCGGCGCCGGACTGGTCACCGCTGCCGGACTCGTCACCGTTCCCGGACTGCTCTCCGGCACCCGGCTGCTCGCCCGCGCCGGACTGGTCGCCCGCACCGGCTCCGCCGCCCACCTGGTCGCCGCCGGCCTGCTGACCGTCACCGCCTGCCTGGTCGCCGCCGGCCTGCTCGCCACCCCCGGCCTGGTCGCCCGCGCCCGCACCGCCGCCCGCGCCCCCGGCGCCCAGCGTCGCGCCGGTCGCCTGCAGGGCGGTGGTGACGGGCTGGAAGAACGTCTCGCCGCCGGAGGTGCAGTCGCCGCTGCCGCCCGAGGTCAGGCCGACCGCGCTGCCGTCCTGGGTGAACAGCGAGCCACCGCTGTCGCCGGGTTCCGCGCAGACGTCGGTCTGTATGAGACCGGTGACCGTGCCCTCCGGGTAGTTGACGGTGGCGTCCAGGCCGGTGACCGTGCCGTCGCGCAGGCCGGTCGTGCTGCCCATGCGGAACACCTGCTGCCCGACGGCGGCGTCGGCGGCCTGCGCGATCGGGACGATCTGCCCGTTGCCGGCGTTCACCTCGCTGGGCGCCTGCGTGGCCGGGTCGTCGTACTTGACGAGGGCGAAGTCGCCCGCGCCGGGGAAGACGGCCTGGTCCACCGTGGCGATCGGCCCGCCGTTCTGCGCGTCGGACCACTGCTCGGCCGCGACACCGCAGTGCCCGGCCGTCAGGAAGGCGGGACTGCCGTCGCCCGCGGTGACGTTGAAGCCGAGCGAGCAGCGCGCGCCGCCGCCGAAGATCGCGTCGCCGCCCGAGACGAACGTCCTGAAGGTGCCCGCGGACTTCTTGAGGGTCGCCATGCCCGAGCCGAGGCTGTCGACGGTCGACTCCAGCCGGTTCCACCTGGCGCCGGTGACGGTGCTGTCGGCGGTGACCACGATCTTGTTGGTCCGCGGGTCGACGGCCCAGGACGTGCCGGGAATGGTGGCCCGCGTCTTCAACGTCCGCGCCGCGGACTTCAGTTCCGCCGTGCTGTTGTCGACCTGCCGGACGGCCGCGCCCGCCTTCTTGGCCTGGACGACCACGGTGTTGTTGTCGCCGCCCACCACGTTGACGACGAGCTGCTGCTTGGCGCTGTCGTAGTAGGAGCCGGCGAAGGCGTCACCGAGCGCGCCGGCGAGCTGCGCAGCGAGGTCCGAGGCGTCCGCCGCCTTCAGCGTTCTGGGGGTGGCGTCGTCCGCCGCGCCGTCCTGGGAGGCGTTGGCGTTGGGGAGCAGCAGGGCCGCCGCTCCGAGCGCCACCACGCTGCCCGCCGCGATCGCGGCCTTGCGCTTCGGAATTCGCTTGTGACTCAAACTTCTCGACCTCCCGGTTACGGGGTCTGTGCCGCCGTTCGGCAGCCGGTTGGGGACGCCTGGCTGGCTGTTGGTACGCAGGAGGGGAGGGAGGCGTTCAATCCCGTTCGCCAACTTCCGCCGGAGCGGGCCGAATCGGCCGGCACCGGTGACCGGGCGGGCCGGGGCGGGAACAATCGCCCATATGACGATGACCACCGCTGAAGCCGACAAGATCCTCGCCGACAACTTCGCCCCGTGGGTGCTCGAACTGGGCCTGAGCACCGAGGCGTTGGGCCCGGACCGGGCGACCCTGCGACTGCCCTGGTCGAACCGGCTGGCCAGGGAGGGCGGGGCGCTGTCGGGGCAGGCGCTGCTGGCCGCCGCCGACACGGCGGCCGTGATCGCCGTCTCGGCCGCCCGGGGCGGCTACGGGCCGATGACGACGGTGCAGCAGTCGACGTCCTTCCAGCGGGCGGTGACCGGGTCGGACGTCCTGGTCGAGGCGGTCCTGACCAAGCTGGGCCGGCGGATGGCGTTCGCCGACATCACCCTGACCGACGAGGTGTCGGGCCGGCTCGCGGCCCGCGCGAGCACCGTCTGCGCCCTCCTGGGCTGAAACCGTCGGCGATCGATCGCACACGGTCCGTGACGGCCACTTACCGGAATCCCGGCTTCAGTGAATCTGCACACCGGCTGCTCAACGAGGCCACGGCGCACGACGGATCTGCACATCCGCGCGCCCCCCCGGCACGCCTTTGGCGAGGAGTGCCGGATTCGCCGCCCCACTCGCGGGCGCCGGCGTGCGCCGACGCGGCGCCGCATGTGAAGAAGTCGCCGGAAAGACGTGCGCACGCCTGCACGGATGGCCGGCCGCCGAGGACCAATTGCCCTGGTGGGGGCGTTGGTTGAGTGGAAGCCGCACACCGCGCCGTGCTTTGATCCATCGCACCGCGGCAGCCGCCGGGCTCCGGAGAAAAACCGGGCCTGCGGCGCTCGCGGACGCGGCCGTCCGTCTGTCCCCAGAGGGGGCCGCTCTCCCCCTTGAGACATCCATACGAAGGGAAGTTCCATCATGAACTCCACCCCCCAGGTTGAGACCGTCGAGATCTCCGACGCCGAGCTCGACAACGTCTCCGGCGGTCTGTCGGTGAACGCTCTCGGCACCGTCACCGGCCTGGTGGACGGCGTCGCCCCGGTGACCGGCCTGGTCGACACGGCCGTCGGCACCGTCGAGGGTGTGACCGGCCTGAACGTCGCCCCGGTCACCAACCTGGTCGCCGGTCTCTGATCGCACCACGTTGCCGCTGAGTCCCGGAGCCGCAGGCCGGCTCCGGGACTCACGGATGCCCTCAGACAGTTCCCCCGCACGTCCGCACAGGTGAGGGAAGTCCCGTGCAGTTCCGCCAACAGGCCCTCGCCAAGCTCCAGTCGCCCGAGGAGCTCGACCTCCCGGTGCGGCTGGCCCGGCCCCAGGGCTGGCTCGTGCTGTCCGTCACGCTGGTCGCCATGGCCGCCGCGTCCGTCTGGGCGGTGACGGGTTCCGTCGCGGCCACCGTCGACGCGCAGGCCATCCTCACGCACGGGCAGGGCAGTTACCTCCTGCAGAGCCCGGTCTCCGGGCAGGTCACCGCGGTGTTCGCCAAGGAGGGCGAGCGGCTGCCCAAGAACGCGCCCGTGCTGAAGGTGCGCACGGGCGACGGCGACACGGTCGTCCGCACCGTCGCCGCGGGCCGTGTCACCGCGCTCGCCGCCACCATCGGGCAGATCGTGCGGACCGGCGCCGACGTGGCCGCCGTCGAGAAGGTCGCCCACGCCTCCGACCCGCTGTACGCGACCGTGTACGTCCCCGCCGAGAACGCCGCCGCCCTTCCCGCCGACGCCCCCGTCGACCTGACCGTCGCCTCCGTGCCGACCCAGCAGTACGGCGTGCTGCGCGGCCATGTGGTGTCGGTGGACCGCTCCGCCCAGTCGGCCCAGCAGATCGCCGGCTTCCTCGGTGACGGCCAGCTCGGCCGGCAGTTCACGAAGGACGGGCGGCCGGTGGCCGTGAAGGTCCGGCTCGACAGGTCCGCCACCACGAAGAGCGGCTACCGGTGGTCCTCCGCGGACGGGCCGCCGTTCCGGCTCGACTCCATGACCCTGGCCGGCGCCTCGATCCGCCTGGCCGACCAGCGCCCCGTCGATTGGCTGCTGCCGTGACCACCGCCCAGGAGACCCGCGGCCGCCGGCGCGCCGCACCGCCCCCACGCCGCCCGGTGCCCACCCGGCGGCGCAAGCCCGTCCGCACGCCCACCGTGCTGCAGATGGAGGCCGTCGAGTGCGGCGCCGCCTCGCTCGCCATGGTGCTCGGCCACTACGGCCGGCACGTCCCGCTGGAGGAGCTGCGCATCGCCTGCGGCGTCTCCCGGGACGGCTCGCGCGCCAGCAACCTGCTGAAGGCGGCCCGCAGTTACGGCCTGACGGCCAAGGGCATGCAGATGGACACCGCGGCCCTGGCCGGCGTGCAGGCGCCCGCGATCCTGTTCTGGGAGTTCAACCACTACGTCGTCTACGACGGCATGGGACGCCGCTTCGGCCGGCGCGGGGTGTACATCAACGACCCCGGCAAGGGCCGCCGTTTCGTGCCCATGGAGGAGTTCGACACCAGCTTCACCGGCGTCGTGCTCGTGCTGGAGCCCGGAGCGGACTTCGAGCGCGGCGGCAGCCGGCCCGGCGTCTTCGGCGCCCTGCCGGCCCGGCTGCGCGGCACCGCGGGCACCCTGCCGGCGGCGGTGCTGGCGAGCCTGCTGCTGGTGGCCGTCGGCGCGGCGGTGCCCGCGCTGAGCCGGACCTTCATCGACATGTTCCTGATCGGCGGCCAGACGTCGCTGCTCGGCGTGCTGTTCACGTCGATGGCCGCGTGTGTGCTGCTCACCGTCGTGCTGACCTGGCTGCAGCAGGCCAACCTCCTGCACGGCCGCATCATCTCCTCCACGCTCTCCAGCGCCCGCTTCCTGCGCCACCTGCTGCGGCTGCCGGTCACGTTCTTCGCCCAGCGCAGCCCGGCCGACCTGGTCCAGCGGCTGCAGTCCAACGACGCGGTGGCCGAGACCCTGGCCCGCGACCTGGCGGCGGCGGGCGTCGACGCGGTCGTGGTCGTGCTGTACGCGGTGCTGCTGTACACCTACGACCCCCAGCTGACGTTCGTAGGCATCGGCGTGGCCCTGCTCAACATCGTGGCGATGCGGGTCGTCGTGCGGCTGCGGGCGACCCGGACGGCGAAGCTGCGCGCGGACACCGCCCGGCTCACCAACACGGCCTACACCGGGCTGCAGCTGATCGAGACGATGAAGGCGACCGGCGGCGAGGACGGATACTTCCGCAAGTGGGCCGGGCAGCACGCCACCACGCTGGACGAACAGCAGCGCCTCGGCGTGCCGAGTGCCTGGCTGGGCGTGGTCGCGCCGACGCTCGCGACCCTCAACAGCGCGCTCATCCTGTGGATCGGCGGCCTGCGGGCCGTCGAGGGCCACATCTCGGTCGGCCTGCTGGTGGCGTTCCAGGCGCTGGTGACCCGGTTCACCGCCCCGCTGACCCGGCTGAACGGCGTCGCGGGCCGCATCCAGGACTTCGCGGCGGACGTGGCCCGGCTCAAGGACGTCGAGTCCTTCCAGGCCGACCCCCTCTACGCCCGCCCCGGCGCCGGGGACTCCACCCGCCGCCTGCGCGGCCACGTCGAGCTGGAGAACGTCACCTTCGGCTACAGCCCCCTGGACAAGCCACTGCTCGCCGGCTTCGACCTGACCGTCGGGCCGGGGCAGCAGGTCGCGCTGGTCGGCGGCTCCGGCAGCGGCAAGTCGACCGTCTCCCGCCTGATCTCCGGCCTGTACACGCCGTGGGAGGGCGCGATCCGCATCGACGGGCAGCGTCTGGAGGACATCCCGCGCGGCGCGCTCGCGGCGTCGGTGTCCTTCGTCGACCAGGAGGTGTTCCTCTTCGAGGGCACCGTCCGCGACAACGTGGCGCTGTGGGACCCGTCGGTGCCGGACGACGCCGTCGTCGAGGCGCTGCGGGACGCGGCCCTGTACGACGTCGTGGTGCGCCGTCCCGGCGGCATCCACAGCAGGGTCGAGCAGGACGGCCGCAACTTCTCCGGCGGGCAGCGCCAGCGCCTGGAGATCGCGCGGGCGCTGGTGCGCCGGCCGAGCGTCCTCGTGCTCGACGAGGTGACGAGCGCGCTGGACGCGGAGACCGAACTGGTCGTCATGGACAACCTGCGCAGGCGGGGCTGCGCCTGCGTGGTGATCGCGCACCGCCTCAGCACCGTGCGCGACAGCGACGAGATCGTCGTGCTCCAGCACGGCACGGTCGTGGAGCGCGGGCGGCACGACGAGCTGGTGGCACGCGGCGGTGCCTACGCCGCGCTGGTCAGGGAGCGATGACAATGACGTCCCCACTCGGCGGAACCGAGGAGCGCGGCGGCGACCTCGTCCTGGGAG
Organism: Streptomyces sp. NPDC046831; assembly: GCF_040645305.1. Classification (NCBI taxonomy): domain Bacteria; kingdom Bacillati; phylum Actinomycetota; class Actinomycetes; order Kitasatosporales; family Streptomycetaceae; genus Streptomyces; species Streptomyces sp. NPDC046831. Next base: position 204,504 of record NZ_JBEYXZ010000002.1, read on the forward strand.
CGCTCGGCTCCCTCGGCACGCGGATCGACTGCGCCGGGCTGACCCGGCTCGACCTGGAGGGCCCGCAGGTGCTGTGGCTGGTCGCGGCCGGCGCCGTGGACCTGTTCGCGGTCGACGCCGCGCAGCAGGGCCACTGGCACCACCTGGGCCGCCTCGAGGCGGGGTCGCTGCTGCTCGGCCCGGTGGCCGGCCCCCAGCACACCCTGGTCGCCCGGCCCCTGCGGGACTGCGTGGTGCACCGCGTCGGACTGCGCGAGCTGTACCAGCCGGCGAGCACCCAGACCTGGTCCTACGACGAGTACGGCAACCCCCAGTACGTGCCGCCGACGTCCAGCCCGCTGGAGTACGCCCTCGCCCTCGGCGTCGGCCGCAGCCTGTCCGTCCTCTTCCAGGCGCCGATGGCCGGCGACCGGGCCGCGCCGGCCGCGGGCGGCCCCGCGCGGGCGGACGGGGGCGTCGGGGACGACGACGTCTTCTGGATGCAGGTGCCGCCCGGCAGCGTCCAGTACGGAGCGCTGTACGGCGCCGAGGCGGCGGCCGACCTGCTGATGGACCCGGCCGTCTGGCAGAGCATGGTCGACCAGCAGTACCGGCTGCTGACCGCGCTGGACCGGTGGATCGAGGAGCTGGAGCGCACCCACGAGACCCGTACCGCGGCCGGCATCAAGGCCGGTGAGGCGGTGCGCGCCCAGGCGGACCGGACGCTGCTCGCGTCGATCGGGCGGTCCTCCGGCCGGCGCGCCACGGCCGCCGACGCCGACGCCACCTACGCGGCGTGCCGGCTGGTCGCGCGCGCCGCCGGGATCGCGCTGGCGGCCCCCGCCCAGAACGGCACCGGCGGCGACCGGCTGGACCCGGTGGAGCAGATCGCCCTCGCCTCCCGCGTGCGCACCCGGGGCGTGCGCCTGGAGGGCCGCTGGTGGCGGGAGAACATCGGGCCGCTCGTGGGCCACCGGGCCCTGTCGGGGGCGCCGGTCGCGCTGCTGTGGCAGCGAGGCGGGTATGTCGCGGTGCACCCGGCGACCGGCCGGGAGACACCGGTGGAGAAGGCGAACGCGGAGGAGTTCGAGCCCCGCGCGGTGATGTTCTACCGTCCGCTGCCCGACCGCCGCCTCGGCCCGCTCGGCCTGCTGCGGTTCACCCTGGGCGGCACCGGCGGGGACCTGCTCAGCCTCCTGGCCGGCGGCCTGGTCACGGTGGCCCTCGGCGCGCTGGTGCCCGTCGCCACCGGCCGGGTGCTCGGCCAGTACGTTCCCCAGGCCCGGCAGGGACTCATCACGCAGGTGTGCCTGGCCGTGATGATCAGCGGCGTGGTGGCGGCGGCCTTCATGCTGCTGCAGAACCTGACCATGCTGCGGCTGGAGGGCCGGATCGAGGCGACCCTCCAGCCCGCCGTCTGGGATCGCCTGCTGCGGCTGCCGACGGCGTTCTTCACCCAGCGCTCCACCGGCGAGCTGGCGAGCGCCGCCATGGGCGTCAGCGCGATCCGCAGACTGCTGGCGGGCGTCGGCCCCGTCGTCGCCCAGTCGGTGACCGTGGGCGCGATGAACCTCGCGCTCCTGTTCTGGTACAGCGCCTCCATGGCCATGGCGGCGATCGGGATGCTGGTCGTCATCGCGGCGCTCTTCCTCGGCCTCGGCCTGTGGCAGGTGCGCTGGCAGCGGCGGCTGGTCCGGCTCACCAACAAGCTGAACAACCAGGCCTTCCAGACCCTGCGCGGACTGCCCAAGCTGCGGGTGGCGGCCGCGGAGAACTACGCCTACGCCGCCTGGGCCGCCGAGTTCGCGCGCAGCCGGGAACTGCAGCAGAGGGTGGGCCGGATCAAGAACCTCACCACGGTGATGGGCGCGGTGTACCTGCCGGTGTGCACGCTGGTGATGTTCATGCTGCTGGCCGGCCCGGCGCGGGGCTCGATGTCGGCGGCGGCGTTCCTGACGTTCAACACGTCCGTGACCATGCTGCTGACGGCGGTGACCCAGCTGACCGGCGCCTTCGTCTCGGCGGTGGGCGCGCTGCCGCTGTACGAGGAGATCAAGCCGGTGCTGGAGGCGTCCCCGGAGGTGCGCGCGGCGAGCACGCGCCCGGGCCCGCTGTCCGGCGCGATCGAGGCGCGCCGGCTGTCGTTCCGCTACACCGACGACGGCCCGCTCGTCCTGGACGACGTGTCGTTCGCGGTGCGGCCGGGCGAGTTCGTGGCGATCGTCGGCCCGAGCGGCTGCGGCAAGTCCACGCTGCTGCGACTGCTGATCGGTTTCGACCGGCCGCTGTCCGGGAGCGTGCTCTACGACGGCCAGGACCTCGCGGCCCTCGACCAGTCGGCCGTGCGCCGGCAGTGCGGGGTGGTGCTGCAGCACGCGCAGCCGTTCACCGGCTCGATCCTGGACGTGATCCGCGGGACGGAGCCGTGCACGCCCGAGGAGGCGATGGCGGCGGCGGAGATGGCGGGGCTGGCCGAGGACATCAAGCGGATGCCGATGGGCCTGCACACGATCGTCTCCGGCAGCGGCTCGGTCTCCGGCGGGCAGCGCCAGCGCCTGATGATCGCCCAGGCGCTGGTGCGCAGGCCGCGGATCCTCTTCTTCGACGAGGCGACCAGCGCCCTCGACAACGAGACCCAGCGCACGGTCATCGAGAGCACCCGCAAGCTGAACGCGACGCGTGTCGTCATCGCGCACCGCCTGTCGACGGTGCTGGACGCCGACAGGGTCGTCGTCATGGAGGACGGCAAGGTCACCCAGCAGGGGCCGCCGGCCGAGCTGCTCGCCGACACGGGCGGCCGGCTGCACGAACTGGTTCGCCGGCAACTGGCGTGACCCACGAGCCGCGACGGCACCGGCCGGTCCCCGGGACGGACGGCGGCAAGGTCACTCACCTGGGCCCGCCCCGGCCGAACTGCCGGCCGGCCGTACGCGCCGCCGGGGGCGGGAGACACGTCGTGACCGCGCCAGGCCGGCCCGCGACGGGTTCGGCACCGGCCGGTCCGGCGGGAGCCAGGGGCCGGTACTGCGGCGGCCCGCCCGGCCACCGATCGCGACCGCGCCCACCAGCGGTACCGCGGCGGGCGGCCGGCGCCGGCGGTACCGCGGCGGCTCGGACCACCGCGTGGGCTCCTCCGGCGGCGGCCGTCCCGGCCCGGTGGCTGTCCGAAAGGCGCCTGGACGGGGCACGGTTCGCCCGGACGGGCGGCGTAGGGACGGGCGGGAGGGGGTACCCACGGGCGCATGCGAATCAGCGTGGTGGACGCGGGATCGAACACGGTCCGGCTCGTGGTGGCGGACGTCGAGGGTGGCGCCGATGGGGCCGTGGGAGCCGGTGGGGTGCCACTGCCGGTGCACACCGCCAAGTGGCGCCTGAGACTGTCCGAACTGGCCAGACCCGGGGAGCGCCTGCCCGAGGAGGCGGTGGACCGGCTCGCCGACGCGGTCGGCGAGGCGGCCCGGACCGCGGCCCGGTGGGGCGCGGCCGGGCCGCTGGCCTTCGCCACCGCCGTCGTGCGCAACGCCCCGAACCGTCTGGACGTGCTGCGCACGGTCCGCGAGCGAACCGGCATCGCGCTGTGCACGCTGCCCGGCGAGGTCGAGGCGGAGCTGACGTTCCTCGCGGCGCGGCGCTGGATGGGCTGGCGGTCCGGACCGCTGGCGCTGCTGGACATCGGCGGCGGTTCGTTCGAGGTGGCGTTCGGCCGGGGCCGCCTGCCGGACTTCGTGGCGTCGCTGCCGCTCGGTGCCGGCCGGCTGACCCACGAGTTCCTGGACGGCGGCGACCTCACCTCCCCGGACCAGCTCAGGGCGATGCGGCGCAGGGTCCGGCACGAGCTGCGGGACGTGGCCGCGCGCATCCGCTGGGAGGGGCCGCGCACCGCGGTGGCGGCCTCGCGCACCTTCCAGCAGCTGGGCCGGCTGTGCGGAGCCGCCCCCGGACGCCACGGCCCCTTCGTGGAGCGCCGGCTGCGCCGGTCCGACCTGCGCGGGGCCGTCGGCCGGCTGGCCGCCCTGCCCGCGGCCGAACGCGCGCGGCTGCCCGGGATCTCGGCCCCGCGCGCCGCGCAGAGCCTGGCGGGCGCGGTGGTCGGGCACACGGCGATGAAGCTGACCGGCCTGAAGGAAGTGACCGTCTGCCCCTGGGCGATCCGCGAGGGCATCATGCTCCGGCACATCGAGGACGGCGCGTCCTGGTGGGCGGAGATGTCCCGGCTGAGCGAGGAGACGGCGCACCCCGCGCCGGTGCCGCTGCGCCTGGCCACCACCAGGAGCTGAGCGCGGCGGCGCCGCACCCCACCAGCACACGGACCCACACCGGCATCATCACAGGAGAGGAGACCACCGTGCCCGCCGACAATCAGCACGAAGACCGCCCCGAGACCGCGATCGAGGAGGTCCTGCGCGAGGTCGAGGAGGCCGAGAAGAAGCACGTCGACGACTCCGAGGACCCCCGCCACGCGGGCGAGGACGGGGAGGCCATCACGACGAACACGCGCGCGCAGGAGGAGTCCCAGGGCGAGTGAGGGACGGGGACCGGCCCCGCCGCCCGACCGTCCCGGCCGACCGGACGGTGCGTCCGGGGCGGCGGGTGACCTGGCGCCTTCTGGGTACGAGGGTCCCATGAACCACGATCGCCGAGGACCCGAGCTGCCCCCTGCCCGGGGGCCGATCTCCGCAGCCGTGACGGAGTACCTGCGTGGCGCCGGCGCCCTGCCGCGGCCCGAGGAGGCCGACGGCGCGGACCCGTACGGGGACGACCTCCAGCTCGCTCTCTACCTGTGCTACGAGCTCCACTACCGCGGCTTCGCGGACGTCTCGCCGGAGCGCGAGTGGGACCCGGACCTGCTGCGCGTGCGGGCGGCACTGGAGCGGCGCTTCCTGTCCGCCCTGCGCGCGGACACGCCGGTGCACGACAGCCTCGACGACGCCCTCGCCGCCCTCCTCGTCGAGCCCGTGGACGGCACCGGCGTCAGCCACTTCCTGCGGGACGAGGGCGAGCTGTGGCAGCTGCGCGAGTACGCGGCCCAGCGCTCCCTGTACCACCTCAAGGAGGCCGACCCGCACGCCTGGGTGCTGCCCCGCCTGTGGGGCACGGCGAAGGCGGCGATGGCCGCGGTCGAGTTCGACGAGTGGGGCGGCGGCCGGGCCGACCGCGTCCACGCCCGGCTGTTCGCCGACCTGATGACCGACCTCGGTCTGGACACGGCGTACGGCCGCTACCTGGACGCCGCCTCGCCGGAGGTGCTGGCCACGGTGAACCTCATGTCCCTGTTCGGCCTGCACCGCGAGCTGCGCGGCGCCCTGGTCGGCCACTTCGCCTCCGTCGAGATCACCTCCTCCCCCGGTTCGCGGCGGCTGGCGGAGGCGATGCGCCGCACGGGCGCCGGACCGGCCGCCGAGTTCTTCTATGACGAGCACGTCGAGGCGGACGCGGTGCACGAGCAGGTCGTGCGCCACGAGGTGATCGGCGGCCTGCTGGCCGAGGAGCCGCACCTGGCCGCGGACATCGCCTTCGGCATCGACGCGACCGAGTACCTGGAGGGCCGTCTGGCCGCGCGGCTGCTCGGCGACTGGCGTGCCGGACGCACCTCGCTGCGCCTTCCGTTGCCTGCCGGGACGGCTCATACCTGCTGAGGTCCGGGGTACACGAGCGCCGTGAATGCACTGGTACTCCCGGGCGTGTACGCCCCTCAGGACGACACAGCGTTTCTGGCCGAAGCCCTGGCCGAGGAGCCCCTCGCGCCGGACGCCCGGGTCCTCGACGTGGGCACCGGCAGCGGTGCGCTGGCGCTGGAGGCCGCCCGGCGAGGCGCGCACGTCACGGCGGTGGACGTGTCCCGCCGGGCGGTGTGGACCGCCCGGCTCAACGCGCGCATGGCCCGGCTGCGGATCCACATCCGGCGCGGCAACCTCTTCGGCCCGGTCCGCGACCGGTCGTTCGACATGATCCTGGCCAATCCGCCCTACGTGCCGGCCCCCGAGGCCGGACGCACGCCGCGCGGCAGGTCCCGCGCGTGGGACGCCGGCGGCGACGGGCGCCTCGTACTGGACCGGATCTGCCGGGACGCTCCCCCGCTGCTGCGGCGCGGCGGTGTGCTGCTGATCGTGCACTCGGCGCTGAGCGACCCGGAGCGCACGGTGGCCGATCTGCGCGCGGCGGGCCTGAAGGCCGAGGTGGCGCGCCGCCGTTGGATCGCGTTCGGCCCCGTCATGCGGGCGAGGCAGGGGTGGCTGCGCGAGTGCGGTCTGCTGTCCCCGGCCGACGAGAAGGAAGAGCTGGTGATCATCCGTGCCGAACGACCCCTCTGACGGCTCCCGCCCCGCCGCCGGCGCCGACCGTCCGCAGCCGCCGCGCCGGGTCACGATGCAGCGGCGCGGTCCCATCCTGGTGGAGGGGCCGGTCGAGGTGGAGCTGGAAGACGGCAGCACGGTCACCTCGGACCGCTTCCGGGTCGCCCTGTGCACCTGCCGCCGCAGCCGCCGGTACCCGTGGTGCGACACCAGTCACCGCAAGAGGGCCTGACGGCACGGGAGGTGGTACCAGGGGCCGGCGGGCGGCCCCACTCCGCCCGCCGGCCCCTGTTGCGGGATCGCAGGACCACCGTGCGGGGGCTCGCACTCCCCAGCTGCGGGACCCCTCCATGGTGCACGGCGTTCGTGCGATCCCGGTCTTTTCAGAACGCGAAGACGCTCGTCGCGGCAGCGTTCTTCACGCACTCGTTGGCGAAGGTGCGCTCGTAGGAGACCCGCTTGCCCTGCCAGACGCCGGCGGCCGTGACCACCACGGGGCGGTACTCCTTGGTGCACAGGACGTCGTCCCGGGCCGTCAGGGCGTTGAAGTCACCGCCGGTGCCGCGCAGTTCGGCGCAGGCCAGGGGCGCGGCCGGATGGGTGCCGGAAGCCGACGGGGCGCACGTCAGGGTGACGGCGCGCTCGGGGGTGGCGACGGCCGCGCTGTCGCCGTGGCCCACCGTCAGCACCAGGGCCGAGGGGGCGTAGAGCGAGGCGGTGGCGCCGGACGGTGCGGCGAGCGCGGCCCCGGTGAGGGGTCCGCAGACGGCGGTGGCCGTCAGTCCGAGGGCCGCTGCCCAGCGCGCGGTGTTCCGCATTGTGTGCTTCCTTCCGCTCGATTCGATGAGAGACGCCGGAACCGACGCGATCGGTGCCGGACCGGCGAGCGGGAGTCTGCCGAGTCCGCTGCCGAAACTCACATCGAACCCTCGGGTTTCGGTAACCTTGCGTATTGAATCAGTGGCGAGAAGTCACGGAATTCGAACGTTCCGACCCCGCATCCGTACGGTTGCAGATCACCGGATCCGGCCGGATGGCCTGAATCCCTGCCTTCGTTAATCGTCCGGAAACATTCCGCTTCCGGCGCCGATCCGCCCCTCCCGGCCCCCTGGGCGAGCGTTCCTGTTCATCTCGGGGCCGTCGTCGCCGCCTCTGAGCCCGCGCGCCGTCCCTGAGCCGGATCGCGCGCCGTCCGTGAGCCGGATCGGGCGCCGGCCTTGAGCCGGACTGCGCGCCGGCCCGCTCGGACGGCGCGGCCCCGGGGGCGCGGTGGCGGTCCGGCCCCGGCGGGTCCCCACGCCCGTACCGGCCAGTATGGTCGGGGGCTCACGCGTGATCGGTGACGGAAGGCGGGGCGGACGGATGGCGCAGCACTGGGCGGACTTCCAGTACGAGATCTATCTGCACGGGATGACGGGTGCCGTGCCCCGGCTGCCCACCGATCTGACCCGCCTCGAGGAGCTGACCGAGCAGCGGCTCGGCCCCGGCCCGGTGGGCTACGTGGCGGGCAGCGCGGGCGACGGCAGCACGGCGCGCGCGAACCGGGCGGCCCTTCAGCGGCGCCGGATCGTGCCACGGATGCTGCGGGACGTGGCGGAACGGGACCTGTCCGTGCGCCTGCTCGGCCGCGACCTGCCGGCTCCCCTGGCGCTGGCACCGGTCGGCGTGCTGTCGATCATGCATCCGGACGCCGAGTGCGCGGCCGCGCGCGCGGCCGCCGCGCAGGGCGTGCCGTACGTCCTGTCGTCGGCCTCCAGCACGCCCATGGAGGAGGTCGCGAAGGCGATGGGGGACGCCGAGCGCTGGTTCCAGCTGTACTGGGCCAAGGACCGTGAGGTGACGCGGAGCTTCCTGCGGCGGGCGGAGGCGTCAGGGTTCAGCGTCCTGGTCGTCACGCTGGACACGCCGCTGCTCGCCTGGCGCCCGCGCGACCTGGACCAGGCCTACCTGCCGTTCCTGCACGGGGTGGGCACCGCCAACTACTTCACCGACCCGGCGTTCCGGGCCGGGCTGGCCAAGCCGGTGCACGAGGACCCGAACGCGGCGGTGATGCGCTTCGTCGGCATGTTCGCCGACCCCGGCAAGACCTGGCCGGACCTGGCCTTCCTGCGCGAGCACTGGGACGGCCCGATCGTCCTGAAGGGCGTGCTGCACCCCGACGACGCCCGCCTCGCCGCCGACGCGGGGATGGACGGGGTGGTCGTGTCCAACCACGGCGGCCGCCAGGTGGCCGGCTCGATCGCGGCGGCCGACGCGCTGCCCGGGGTGGTCGAGGCGGTGGGCGACCGGCTGAGCGTCCTGTTCGACAGCGGCGTGCGCACCGGCGACGACGTGTTCAAGGCCCTCGCGCTCGGCGCCCGGGCGGTGCTGCTGGGGCGCCCGTACGTCTACGGGCTGGGCCTCGACGGGCAGGCCGGCGTCGAGCACGTGATCCGCTGCCTGCTCGCGGAGTTCGACCTCACCCTCGCCCTCAGCGGCCACGCCACCCCGGCGACGGTCGGCCCCGCCGACCTCGTCGAGCACCCGGCCTGACCGACCGCGGGGGGCCCGCCCGGACGGGCCCCCGCGGTGGCGGCGCCCACGGGGCTCTTGCCCCGCCCTGCCGCGGCCTCCCCGAATCGGCCCGGCACGCACGCCCAGGGCCCGCCTGCCCGTCCGCTGCGCGGAAACGCCGCCGGCGCCGCGCAGCCTGCCGCCTTCCCACAGGGAACGGCTCCCGGGCGCCGAGGCCGCGAGGCCGTCCGGCCCTTCACGGCTCTGTCCCGGAGCCCGCTCAGCATCCCACTGGACTTGCCTCCCGGCCGGGCGCCCCTGCGGAGCGAAGGGGGCACGGACCCCCGCCCCGGGGTCCGAACGCCCGCCGGGCCGCCCGTCCGTACCCTCGCCGCGACCCCCAGGGGAGGAAGAGCGCGGCACTCCCCGGCTCTCCCCCACCGGCGCTCCCCGGCTCTCCCCCACCGGCGCTCCCCGGCTCTCCCCACTGGCGCTCCGAGGCCCCTCGGGCTCTCCCCACCGGGCAGCTCCCGGACGGAGGACGCGGGGCCGGCCGGTCGCGCCCGGACGATCCGAACGGCGGTCGAAGCCGCCGGGCCCGGACCTCAGGCGCACGCCGCGAAGGCGGGGGAGAACGCCGGACCGGGCGGCGGAGCGGTCGCGGGCCGGGAGGCGGGCGCGGCCGCTCAGACGGTCCGCTCGCGCCTCCCCACGCGCCGTCACGGCCGGCGTGGTACGCCCGCTCAGGTCGCCGAGAGCGGCCGGGCACATCGCTCCGACAGGTCCACCCGGCGGGCGCGCAGCGCGTACGTGCCAGCGCCCGAGAGCGCTTCCGCAGCGACCGGGAACGGGTCGATCACCCACCGGTCGGCGGAGCCGTCGCGGGCCCGGGGCGGGCGCGGCCGCTCAGACGGTCCGCTCAGGCGGTCCGCTCAGGCCTTCCCGCGCGCCGTCACGGCCGGCGTGGGACGCCCGCTCAGGTCGCCCAGGGCGGCCGGGCACTTCGCTCCGACAGGTCGACCCGGCGGGCGCGCAGCGCGTACGTGCCGGCGCACGAAAACGCTTCCGCAGCGACCGGGAACGGGTCGATCACCCACCGCTCGGCGGCGGAGCGGTCGCGGGCCGGGGGGCGGGCGCGGCCGCTCAGGCGGTTCGCTCACGCCTCCCCGCGCGCCGTCACGGCCGGCGTGGTACGCCCGCTCAGGTCGCCCAGGGCGGCCGGGCACTTCGCTCCGACAGGTCCACCCGGCGGGCGCGCAGCGCGTACGTGCCGGCGCACGAGAGCGCTTCCGCAGCGACCGGGAACGGGTCGATCACCCACCGGTCGGCGGCGGAGCGGTCGCGGGCCGGGGGGCGGGCGCGGCCCCTCAGGCGGTTCGCTCCGGCAGGTCGACCGGACGGGCGCGCGGGGCGGGCGTGCCGGCGCTCGAGAGCGCTTCCGGAGCGGCCGGGACCGGGTCGGTCACCCACCGCTGGGCGGCGGAGCCGTCGCGGGCCGTGACGACGACGTCGGCGTCCGGGCCAGGTGCGGTGGAGGCGAGGGCGAGTCCCTGGTACCGGCGCGAGAGCACCTCCCCTCGCGTCGTCAGGTCGTAGCGCACGTCACGGCTCCGCGGCGCCTCCGCGTCCGCGCAACCGCCGAGGACGACCACCCCGGCGTCCGCGTACGCGTCCAGGCACAGTCCGGGGTCGGCCGCGCTGCGCAGCAGCCCGTCCTTCTCCAGCCACCACCGCTGGGTCCAGGCGGAGGAGCACACCGCGAGCGTGGCGGCCGCGCCCGGCCGCGGCTCGCCGCGGACGCCGAGGCACAGGCCGGCGCCGACGTTGCGCAGCCGGGCCGGCTCCGCGGCCGTGGGCGTGCCGACCGCGCCGGGCGGCACGGTCCGCCCGGTGGGCGGGGCCGGGAGCTCTCCGCCGGGTGCCGTGCCTGCCGCGCCGGTGACACCGGCCGGCGCGGCGGGGGCGGTGCCGCCGGGCGGCCACCCGCCGACCCCGAGTACGGTCGCGAGGAGCCCCGCCGAGACGAGCCCGAAGCCCGCGCTCAGGGTCCAGGGCGTCCGGAGCCCACCGGGAATCCGGCGGCCGGGCGACGGCGCCGGCGACAGCAGCCGGCGGCGGCCACCGCCGGAGCGCCGCCCGCCGCCGTGCCGGGCGGCACTCTCTCCCGTCGGCCCCGGCTGCGTACGCCCCGGCCGTGAGTCGAGGTAGCGGCGGGCGCCCCAGCCGAGCACGGCCTCGGCGAGCAGGGCGTCCATGTCCCGCTCGATCCGGCCGAGTTCTTCCGCCGCCTCGCGGCAGTAGCGGCAGTCGGCCAGGTGCCGCCGCACGTCCGGCAGCAGGGTGCCGCCGCGGCGGATCGGTACGTCGAGCAGGCGGTTGTGAAAGCGGCAGTCGTCGCTGGGGGCGAACTCGCGGTGGGCCCGGACGCAGCCCTCGTGGAAGCTCTCCCGCGCCTGCCGGCACAGGGCCGAGGCGGTCTCGACGTCCACGCCCAGCAGCCCGGCCGGGACGGTGACGGGCTCGGCCTCGACCTGGGTGTGCCACAGCAGGCAGCGGGCGTCCGCGGGCAGGAGCTCGAAGGCCCGCCGGGCGAGCCGTCCGTGCTCCGGGGCCGGCGGGACGGGGGCCCGCAGGCCCCGTCCCCCGGTGGGTCCGCGCCACTGAGGAAGCACGCCGGACATCCGGTCCTCGGCGGCCCAGTGCCGGACGGTGTCGCGCACGGCCACCAGCAGCCGGGGGCGCAGGGCCGTTCCTTCCTCGCCCAGGGTCAGGCGGTCGAGGACCTGGTGGACGGCCGCCGTGGTGACCATCCCGGCGATCGGCGCCGCGGAGGCGAGGCAGATGGCCGCGTAGTCGTGGGCCGGCTGCCAGTGGCGGGCGATCAGCAGGGCGACGGAGTGGGCGGCCTCGCCGTCCGTACTGCCTCTGAGGCGGGCGGCGAGGGAGTCGTCGGACTCCACGGGCACGCCGGCGGGCGGGGGGTGGTGGGGACGAGGGGCGTGGGGGGTGGGCACGGAGCGGATTCCTTCGGTGCGTACCTGGTCGTCGTGCGTGAGGGCGCGGCGCATCCGGCCACCGGACGTCCGGCGAAACCGGCAGGGGTCACCAACTCGCCCTGGACACAAGGCCGTTACTCACCGCGCACAGTGGTTCACCCTGACACACCCCGGCCAGGGGCAACAAGGCGACCGAAGCACATCGGCCGTCTTCGGCCCGGCCCCCGGACGCGGCGCGCCCGATGTGGCTCGCACGCCCTTTCGACAGAAGCGCGCCCCGTGCGCGGCGTGCGCACGGGCCGGCCCCCCGCACACCCTTCCGGCGCACGGCCCGGGGTGGTCGGCTGGGGTCGGCCCCCGGTTCGGGCCCCGCGCAGGACGGCGGTCCTCCCGCGCGTGACGGCCGCCGGCCCCGTCCCCCGCCCGGGACCGGCGGCCCGGGGCCCGTTCACGCCGGGAAGGGTGATCGTTCCGCGACCGGCGGGCGGTGTGCTCGGCAGCCGCCCGGCTCACCGGCGTCCGCGGAGGCCGGTGAGCCGTCGTCAGGTCAGATCTGCCAGCCGCGCAGGCGGTCGGCGGCGCCGTAGACGTCCGTCTTGCCGTCCATCAGATCGCGCGCGAGGTCGACGAGGGCCCCGTAGGGCGGGTCGATCCCGACCCCGCTGACGAACATGTACGCCACGGCCGTGGCACAGGCGAAGCGGGCGTTGGCGGAGGGCAGCGGCCTGAGCACCGCGAGGGTGTGCAGCAGTGCGGCGGCCCGCCACGCCGGGTCGGAGTCGGCGCCGAGGCGCGGCGGGTCGACACGGTGGCGGGCGACGGCGGCCACCAGTGCCGAGAAGTCGTTGATGGTGGGCTGGTCCGGCAGCACTTCCTCGTGGCGCTGGAGCAACCAGGGCACATCGATGTGGATGACGGGGGTCATCGTTCAGGCGGCCCGCCCCTCGCCCTTCGTGGGTGCTTCGTCCTCGGGGAACGCGGCCGCGAACTCGTCGGCGTGGGCCGAGAAGAACCGGCGGAAGGCCTCGGCGCCCTCCTGCAGGGCACGGTGCCGGGCTATGTCGGCCGCTGCCGCCTCGCGCACGAGCGCCTTCATCGACGTTCCGCGCTCCTTGGCGATCTGCCGCAGGTCCTCTAGCTCGCGGTCACTGAACTCCACGTTGAGAGCTGGCATGTCCTCACGGTACCGCCCGGGTGTTTTCCCGTAAATCCGGCCAGGTCACCCCGGCGGCCCACGGGTACCGCCGGGCAGCCCGGACACCACCCGGGAGCCGTCCGCGACGGCCGGACACCCCGCCCGCCGGCCGGCCGGTGACCGGGCGCCGGACCCCGGGCCACGGCCCGCCGGGCGACCGGGCCGGGCCGAACCGGCCTCGAACCCCGCACCACGGCCGGCCGGAGCGGGTTGAGCCGGCGTCACACCCCGGTCACCGCACCCCGCGGCCGGCTGCCCCGGCACGCGGTCCGCCCCGGCGGGCCCGTCAGAGCGCGGCCCATCGCACGCCGAGCCAGGCCCTCAGCCGCTCGGCACTCTCGGCCAGGGCAACCTTCGGCGGGACGGGATCCTCCGCGGCGATGTCGGCCCACAGGCGCGCCACCGCCACCGCGAAGGCGTGCAGGGTCTCCGGCTCGGCCGCCCGCCAGGACGCCACCCGCTGGACCCAGCTGACCGCGACGGCGGCGCTGTGCCCGGCCGCCGTCAGGCGCAGCGCCAGCAGGAACGGGTCGATCCAGGCGGCGCCCCGCGTGGGCCGTGCCCAGTCGACGATCCGGGCCCGTCCCGCGCCGATCAGCACGTCGGCCGGCGCCCAGTCCGCCTGCAGCAGCGTGTCGCCGTCGAAGGCGCCGCCCTCGCCGTCGTCGGCGTACTTGCCCCACCGCTCCGGCGCCGTGTCCACCTCGACGCCGCAGGGCGCGCCGACCCGCTGGAGTTCCTTCAGCGCGGCCAGCACCAGGACCACGTCGTCCGGGCGGGTGTAGTCGGCGGGGCGCCCCTCGACGGCCTCGTGACCGAGGAGCACCCAGCCGCCGGCCTCGACGTGCCACAGCAGGCGCGGGCAGGTGTCCGGCAGGTGCGGGTTCAGCGCGATCTCGCGGCGCCGCTCGACGACGTGCGGATGGTCGGCGGGGACACCCTCGACGTAGACCCGCCCCGCGCCGGTGTCCAGCAGGGCGGCCACGCCCGTGTCGGCGCCGCCTCCGGCCGCTCGGGCGGCCCGAACGGTACCGGCCCGGCTCGTGACGGCCCGGCGGGCGGCGTCGGGCAGGTCGTCGAAAGACACGCGCGGCAGGGACACGGGGTGCGGTTTCCTCATTTCGTGACGGCAGGGGCGGCACCGCCCCGGTCAGCGTACGGCCGGGGCGGCGCGCGCGGCAGGGATACCGCCCGGTAGGCACCGTTGCGACCGCAAGGTGACCGAAATCGGACGGGTGCCGTGCGCACTCCTGCCTGGTCTCCCGCCGCGGCGCGGGCCTGCCCTCAGCCGGCCGGCACCTCCAGCCTGCTGATCCGCACCGCGCCCCGCGCCTCACCGGGGTGACGGCTCGTCAGGGTGAGCCGCACCCGGGAGCCGCGCACGGCGTCGAAGGTGACGACGGTGGGCTCGTCGGAGCCGCCGGCCCAGACGGTGCGCGCGCCCCGCACGGGCGCGTACGCACGCCCGTTCCAGACGGCGACCTCCACCGCGGCGGGCAGGCTGTGGGTGGTGTCGACGGTGAAGGAGACCTCCACCCGGTCCATCGTCCGGGGCCGGCCCCAGTCGAGGGAGACCCAGTCCTCGGGGCGGGCGCCGTCGAAGGCGGGCAGCAGCGCGGTGGCCGCCTTGCGGAAGCCGTTGGACCAGCCGGTGGCCGGATCGCCGTCGAGCATGGCGGCGGGCAGGGTGTCGGGCCGGCCCGAGTAACTGGCGTCCGCGTGCGGGTGCTCGACGGGTGCCGGGTGGTCCGGAGCGAAGCGGGCCGCCGGGGTGGTCGCGGGCGACCGGGCGGGTGTGGTCTGCAACGTCGCGGTGCCCGTGCGCAGGCCGGCCACCCGTGCGGTGACCCGCAGCGTGCCCGGCTTCGCGCCGGAGCGCACGATGGCGAGCGCCTTGCCGTGGAAGGCGGTGCGGGTCGCGGCCTGGTAGCGCTCGGCGCTCTCCTGGCGGCCGTTGTCGACGCCGGCCAGGGAGCCTCCCGACACGTCGAAGGAGATCAGGTGCTCGGCGTCGGGCACGACCACTCCGTGCGCGTCGACGACCTCCGCGGTCAGGAAGGCCAGCGAGCGGCCGTCGGCCGCGAGGGACGTGCGGTCCGGTGTGAGGCGCACGGCGTGCGGCTGCCCCGCGGTGCGCAGGACGTCGGTGGCCACGACCCTGCCGCCGCGGCGGGCCACCGCCTTCAGCTCGCCCGGGGCGAAGGGCACCTTCCACGTCAGGTGCAGTGCGCCCGCGCTGCCGTTGGGGCTCGTGTAACTGCCCGGGTAGGGCCCGTCGGTGAAGGTCTTGTCGTCGCCGGTGGCCCCGGTGGTCTCCAGGTAGGTGCGGCCGTCGGTGGTCCTCTTCGTGTCGAAACGGCGCGTGCCCAGGGACCTGCCGTCGAGGAACAGCTCGACGGACTCCACGTTGGAGTACGCCCAGACCTCCACCGTGTCGCCGGGCTCGTGGTTCCACGTCATGGGCAGCAGGTGGACCATGGGCTCGGCCGTCCACTGGCTCCGGAACAGGTGGTACATGTCCTTGGGGAAGCCGGCGGTGTCGACGGCGCCGAAGAAGGACGCCTTCACCGGGAAGACGTCGTACGGCGTGGGCTCCCCGATGTAGTCGACGCCCGACCACAGGAACTGCCCCGCGAACCACGGGCGGTCGCGGTCCTTCTTCAGGCCGTACTCCCCGCTCATCGTCCAGGAGGCGAGGTTGTTGTCGTACGAGGAGGTGGCGCGCCGGCCCGGCGTGTGGTTCTCGCCCGTGTTGAGGTGTTCCGGTTCCTGGTAGGCGCCGCGCGCGGAGGTCTCCGACGAGGACTCCGACTCGAAGAGGAAGAGGTGCGGGTAGGCGGCGTGCAGCGCGTCCACCGACTTGGCGCTGTTGTAGTTGAGTCCGAGACCGTCCAGCTTCGCCAGCATCAGGTCGGCCGGCGAGCCCTTCTGCGGCAGGCTGCGGTACTTGTCCGAGCCGATGACGAGCGGTCGGGTGTCGTCCGCCGCCCTGATGGCGGCGATGACGCGGTCGGCCATGGCGAGGCCGGCGGCGGAGGTGGAGTCGGGGATCTCGTTGCCGATGGACCACAGCACGACGGCGGGCGAGTTGCGGGCGGCGAGCACCATCTCCGTGGCGTCCTTCTCGCACCACTCGTCGAAGAACCGGCCGTAGTCGTAGCGGTTCTTGCCGGTGCGCCAGCAGTCGAAGGCCTCCACCATCATCACGATGCCGAGCTCCTCGCAGACCTCGATCATCTGCGGGGAGGGCGGGTTGTGCGAGGTGCGGAAGGCGTTGACGCCCATCGACTTCATCAGGGTCATCTGCCGGCGCACGGCGTCGATGCTGACGGCGGCGCCGAGCGCGCCCTGGTCGTGGTGCAGGTCGACGCCCTTGATCTTGGTGCGGACGCCGTTGAGGTGGAATCCCTCGTCGGGGTCGAAACCGAAGGTGCGGATGCCGAAGCGGGTGGTGTACGTGTCGACGGTGCGGCCGGCCACGCGCAGTTCGGTGGTGAGCGTGTAGCGGTGCGGGGCGGCGAAGTCCCACCTGAGGGGACCGGTGACGGCCAGTTCGTGCGTCTCCTCCCGCCGGCCGTCGACGGTGACCGTGGACGTCGTCCGGGCCACCGTCCGGCCGTCGGGGCCGGCGACCGCCGACCTGATCTCGACCTCGGCGGCGGCCCCCGACTCGTTCAGCACCGCGGTCCGCACCCGCACCCGGGCCCGCTCGGCGGTGACCTCGGGCGTGGTCACCCGGGTGCCCCAGCGCTCCACGTGCACCGGCTCGGTGATCACCAGGCGGGCCTCGCGGTAGATGCCGCTGCCGGAGTACCAGCGGCTGCTGGGGAGCTGGTTCTGCACCTTGACCGCGAGGACGTTCTCGGTGGTGCCGTCGGTGTGCACCAGGTCGGTGAGGTCGAAGGCGAAGCCGGTGTAGCCGTAGGGGTGGCGGCCGGCCTCGGTGCCGTTGCAGTAGACGTGGGAGTCCATGTAGACGCCGTCGAACTCGACCGAGATCCGCTTGCCCGCGCTGGCGGGCGGCAGGGTGAAGGCGAGGCGGTACCAGCCGAGGCCGCCCGGCAGGAAGCCGGTGCCGCTGGTGGTGCCGTGCTCGGTGGTGGGGGTCTGCTCGATGCTCCAGTCGTGCGGGACCGCCACCCGGCGCCAGGCCGAGTCGTCGTGGCCCGGCTCGGCGGCGTCGGCGTAGACGCCGGCGGGGTCGGCGAGGCCGCCGGGATCGACCAGCGCGAAGCGCCAGCCGTCGCGCAGCGGGACGGTGCGGCGGCCGGGCACGCGGGCGGCCTCCGCCGCGCCGGCGATTCCGGCGGCCGGGCCGCTCAGCAGTGCGCCGGCCGCGGGGGCGGCCGTACCTGCGATCAATACCGATCTACGCGTGACCGACACGACGACTCTCCCTCACCACAACCCAGAACCACTCACAACTGATCGCGAACGAACAGATTCTGACGGTGTGAGGCACCCGATCGTCAAGAGCCGGTGGCTGGTGTCGGAGACCTCGCAGATCAGGTGGGACTCGTCGTGGATCAGCCGCAGCCGGATGGGCGGGGTGCCGTAACGGATCGCGTTGGTGACCAATTCGCTCACCACCCCACCGGTGCGCCACCTCGCATTCGGCGTAGTGCGTGGCCGCGGCGCGCGGACGGCGCGGCCGGCCCGGCCCGGGGTCCAACGGCTCCTGCGGCGTGCGGGACGCCGGCCCCGGTACGGGACGGTCCGCCGACGCCGGCCGGGGAGGCCGCGGCGTCGTTGCGGTGGCCGCCGGTCGGCCCGCGGTGGCCCGCCGCGTCCCCGGCCGGGCGCCCCTTCGCCCGGCCCCCGCGGACGCGTCGCCTGCCGTTCCCGGCGGGCCGCGGAGGCGACGCGCGGCAGTGGTGTGTCCACGGCACCGCACCTGCGGCGCGTCAAGACGTGGGACGAGGGCGGCCGCGGTCTGCTGCCGGTCGCGCAGCTCACCCGGCGACGGGGCAGCCTGCACAGGCACGAGGGCAAGAGGGTCTGGGCGGAGCTGGGCCTGCTCGACGAGGAGTGAGCCGGGCACGGCGGCATCCTCGTGGCACCGCCGCCGCGGTGGCCCGGTGCCGGCCGCATACTCCGCACGGTCCGGGTCACCAGAGCAGTACGTGACGTCACGCCGACCGCGTGCGGTGCATCCCGGGAGTGGTGAACATGGCACACACGTCCTCGTCCTTACGGTCCCCGCGCCCGTCCCGGGCGGTCCTGCTCGCGGGCGCGGCCGCCGTACTGGGTCTGACCGCCGGCTGCGACGGCGGCGACACGGCGGGCACGTCCGGCGGCACCCCGCCGGACACGGCCGCGTCGGCGACAGCGCGTCCGGCGAGCAGCGCGGCGCCCACCGGAACCGCCGCGCAGAGCGGCTCCGGCGCGCCGGGCACCACGGGCGCGGGCTCCGCCACGGCCGCCGCGAGCAGCCGCGCCGCCGCCGGCACGCGCTGCCACACCTCCGAGCTGAGGGCGTCGGTGGGCCGGGAGGACGCGGGCGCCGGTCAGGAGAACTTCCCGCTCGTCCTCACCAACGCCTCCGGCCGCACCTGCACCGTGCGCGGATTCCCCGGCGCGGCCTTCGTGGACGGCTCGGGCAAGCAGCTCGGGCCGGATCCCCGGCGCTCCGCGGGCACGCCCACGACCGTCACCCTGAAGCCGGGCGGCAGCGCCTGGGCGGGCCTGACGTTCGCCAACCCCGAGGTCAGCGGGGCGAGGACGGCGACACCCGCCGCACTGCTGCTGACCCCGCCGGACGAGCGGGACCCTCTCACCGTGACATGGACGGCCGGCGAGGTACCCGTGAGCGGCAACGCGTCCTCCGTACGCCTCACGGTGCTCCAGCCGGGCACCGGCACCTGAGGCGGTGGCCGGCGGCGCGCCTGCCGCCCCGGTTTGCTTGCATGGCCGGGCACCCCCTGATGTGTCCCGGAGGACCGAGTCCTGAACACCCCGCTCGCCGAGGCCCTGTCCGCCGTCCTGCTCGTCGCGGTCCTCGCCTGGGCCGTCGCCCGCCCGTTCGGCTGGCCGGAGGCCGTCATGGCGGTCCCGGCGGCCGGGATCGCCGTCGCCACCGGCGCGATCTCCCTCGACCACGCCCGGGCGGAGGCGGAACGGCTGGGACCTGTCGTCGCTTTCCTGGCCGCCGTACTGGTCCTCGCCCACTTCTGCGACGTCGAAGGGCTCTCCCAGGCGTGCGGGGCGTGGATGGCGCGCTGGTCGCGGAGCCGGCCGGCGCGGCTGCTGACCGCGGTGTTCGCGCTGGCGTCCGCGATCACGGCCGTCCTCGGCCTGGACGCCACCGTCGTGCTGCTGACCCCGGTCGTCTTCGCCACCGCCGCCCGGACGGGCGTGCGGCCCAGACCGCACGTGTACGCCTGCACCCATCTGTCGAACACGGCGTCGCTGCTGCTGCCGGTCTCCAACCTCACCAACCTGCTGGCGTTCGCGGCGAGCGGGCTGAGCTTCACCCGTTTCGCGGGGCTGATGGCGCTGCCCTGGCTGGTCGCGATCGGCGCCGAGTACCTGGTGTTCCGCCGCTTCTTCGCCCGGGACCTGGCGGCCGCGGCGCCCGCCTCCCCCGCCGCCGGACCGCCGGAGACACCCGTGTTCGCCCTGGTCACGGTCGCCGGCACGCTGACGGGCTTCGTGGTGGCGTCCACGCTCGGCATCGAACCGGCCTGGGCGGCGCTGGCCGGTGCCCTCGTGCTGGCCGGGCGGGCGCTGGTGCGGCGGCGGGCCACCCCGCTGACGGTGGTGCGGGCAGCGGCTCCGTCGTTCCTCGCGTTCGTTTTCGCCCTCGGCATCGTGGTCCGCGCGGTGGTCGACAACGGGCTCGCCGGCGCGCTCGGCCACCTCGTGCCCGGCGGCACGGGACTGCCCGCGCTGCTCGGCGTGGCCGCGCTCGCCGCCGTCCTGGCGAACCTGATCAACAACCTGCCCGCGGTGCTGGTGCTGCTGCCGCTGACCGCCCCGGCCGGCCCCGGGGCCCTGCTGGCGGTGCTGCTCGGGGTCAACATCGGGCCCAACCTGACGTACGCCGGGTCGCTGGCGACGCTGCTGTGGCGGCGCATCGTGCACCAGCACGAACACGGCGTGGATCTCAGGGAGTTCACCCGGCTCGGGTTGCTCGCCGTGCCGTCCGCCCTCGTCCCGGCCGTGGTGGCACTGTGGGTGTCGCTGAAGGTGCTGTGACACCGAGGGAGGCCGACCGGATGCGTGTGATCGCCTGGCTCGTCGAGGGGACCTGGCCCGCCTGCGTGGACGCGGTGCGCACACACGCGCCCCACGCGCGCGAGGTGGTCCTGCTGCACGTCAGCGGCGCCGAGGTGCCCGGCGTGGCGCACGGCGCGTTCGCCGGGCTGCTGGGCCGCGGCCGTCCCGAGCGCGATCCGGGAGACCGCCTCGCGGCCCTCGGGGACACCTCGGCCGCCGAACTGCTCGACGCGGCCGCCGCACGGCTGGGACGGCCGTGCGAGCGGCTGGAGCGGACCGGGCGGGTCGAGCGGGCGGTGGTGGCGGCCGCCGAGGGCGCCGACCTGCTGGTGGTCGCCCGCGACGGCGACCGGGCCCGGCTCGGCCCGCACAGCCTCGGGCCCGCGGCGCGGTTCGCCGTCGACCACGCGCCCTGCCCGGTGCTGCTCGTGTGGCCGGAGCGGGCCCCCGGCCTGTCGACCCTGCCCCCGCCTCCGCCCCTGCCGAGCCCCTGAGGCCGCGGGGTCGGCCGAGGCAGCCGGGGCTGTTGCCGAAGGGGTCTCTGCGCCGGGTCGTTCTCGTCGGGCGAACGGCGGCCGCGGGGCTCCCCGGCGCGTGCCCGGGGAGTCGCCCGGCCGAGACCGCGGGAGCGTCCCTGCGACGGGTTACGCACCGGGCGTACTGGGGTTTTCGGGCGGTGCGGCGAGTGGGGGCGCCCTCTCCTCGGGGGCCGGGTCGGCGTGCCGGGCGCCGCCCGGCGGGCTCGCTTCCGGACGGGCCTCCTAACGGCCGCCGTAGCCGTCCCCGTAGCCGGAGCCGCGACCGGGCCAGCCGTCCCGGCGGTGCTGTCCGCCGTCCTGGCAGGGGTAGCCGTAGGGCGAGCAGGCATCGGGCGGGTACGACTCCGTGGGCGTCGGCCGCGGGGACGGTGAGGTGGGTGCGGACGGTGTCGTCCTCGGGGTCGCCGGCGGGGGTGCGGCCGGGGTGGGCGGGGCTGTCGGAAGGGCGCCGTTCCCGCCCCAGTCGACCCGTTCCAGCCGCAGGCCGGGCTGGGAGCGGTCGATCGCCCAGCGCTGGGTGGCGGTGTTCGCGCGGGTCTTGAGGACGAGCGAGCCCGCGCCGTCGGTGGCCGCGGGGGTGAGCGCGAGGTCCTGGTCGAAGCGCGGCACGAAGGCGCCCTGCGCGGTGAGGTCGTAGCGGACGTCCCGGCCGCCCGGCTCGGACACGTGCGGGCACGAGGACAGCCGGACGGAGTAGCCGAGGTGGGAGTCCAGGCACAGGGCGGGGTCGGCGCCGTTGCGCAGCAGCCCGTCGGTCTCGTACGCCCACTGCTGGCTCGGCTCCTGCGAGCAGGTCGTCAGCTCGGTCTCCGCGCCGAGGGCGGCCTTTCCGCCTACGACGCCGACGCACAGCCGGGACGCCGCGTTCCGCAGGCGTCCGCGCAGGGTGTCCTGGGCCGGCGAGCCGGACCCGGCCCGGGACGGCCCGGGGGCCGGGGCGCCGGCCGTGGAGCCGGGCGTCTCGGACGCCTGCCCGTCGGCGTCGGTGGTGGTGCCGTCGCCCGGACCGAGGGCGTACCACAGGACGAGGGGCAGGACGACCAGCCCGCTGACGACCGCCACGGCCACGGCGATGTTGCGGCGGCGCGCGGCGCGGCGGGCCCGGTGCGCCGACCTCCGGGAGGCGGTACGGGCGCCGGTCCCGGCGGGCGCGGGGCGTCCGCGCCCGCCGCGGGCGGGAACGGGCGCGGACCGGTCGGCCGGCTCACGGCGGCCGGGCCGGTCGGCCGGCGGCTGCGGGAAGGACTCCCCCGTGCCGGCGGGACGGGCCGGCGAGGACGCGAAGGGTTCGCCACCCACCGGCGGCACGCCCGGCGGGGTCCCGAAGGCTTCGCCACCCACCGGCGGCACG